>NZ_CBDKZX010000019.1:0-59039 GCF_965301105.1 Kluyvera sp. | reverse complement strand
TGCGCTTAATGCTGGCGCAGGCGCTGCACATGGGCGATGAGTGCCATAACCGCAACAACGCGGGCACCACGCTGCTGATTCAGG
The DNA here is from genome assembly GCF_965301105.1 of Kluyvera sp. Classification (NCBI taxonomy): domain Bacteria; kingdom Pseudomonadati; phylum Pseudomonadota; class Gammaproteobacteria; order Enterobacterales; family Enterobacteriaceae; genus Kluyvera; species Kluyvera sp. The sequence goes on along the minus strand of NZ_CBDKZX010000019.1, from coordinate 58,955 downwards.
CGATGACGCCGGGGATTATTCAGGCAGGCTACTCCGTTGAGCAGCAGCGCGAAGTGTTTGAATTTGTCGCCAGCAGTGACTACTTCTCCGGCCCGACGTGGATGGCAATGTGTAAAGCCGCAATGGACGCGGCGCACGGCATCGAATACAGCACCGTGGTCACTACCATGGCGCGTAACGGCGTCGAGTTCGGCCTGCGGGTTAGCGGCCTGCCGGGGCAGTGGTTCACCGGCCCAGCTCAGCAGGTTATCGGCCCGATGTTCGCGGGATACAAGCCGGAAGACTCAGGGCTCGATATCGGCGACAGCGCGATTACCGAAACCTATGGCATCGGCGGCTTTGCCATGGCCACGGCCCCGGCGATTGTGGCGCTGGTGGGCGGCACGGTGGAAGAGGCTATCGACTTCTCCCGTCAGATGCGCGAAATCACGCTTGGCGAGAACCCCAACGTCACCATTCCGCTGCTCGGCTTTATGGGCGTGCCAACGGCTATCGACATCACTCGCGTCGGCAGCAGCGGCATTCTGCCGGTAATCAACACCGCGATTGCGCACAAAGACGCGGGGATCGGCATGATTGGCGCCGGGATCGTTCATCCGCCGTTTGCCTGCTTCGAAAAAGCGATTCTGAGCTGGTGCGAACGTTACTGCGCCTGACTGTCCCCTCTCCCCTCCGGGGAGAGGGTTAGGGTGAGGGGATAACGGGCACGGAGGCCCAGGTTGCCATTCAGCGCACCGACCCTCTCCCTTTAAAATGCAAAGAGAACGAACCCAACAACAATAATCACATCACCTTCTGCACTGGAACCTACACGATGAAAGAACTTGTGGTCGTTGCCATTGGCGGCAACAGCATAATCAAAGACAACGCCAGCCAGTCGATTGAACATCAGGCAGAGGCGGTGAAAGCGGTGGCAGACACGGTGCTGGAGATGCTGGCATCGGATTACAGCATCGTGCTGACGCACGGTAACGGCCCGCAGGTGGGGCTGGATCTACGGCGTGCGGAAATCGCCCACGAGCATGAAGGTTTGCCGCTCACGCCGCTCGCCAACTGCGTCGCCGACACGCAGGGCGGCATCGGCTATCTTATTCAGCAGGCGCTGAACAACCGGCTGGCTAAACGCGGTGAACAAAAAGCGGTGACGGTGGTGACGCAGGTCGAGGTCGAGAAAAACGATCCCGGCTTCGCCAACCCGACCAAACCGATCGGCGCGTTCTTTAGCGCAGAACAGCGTGATGAATTATTAAAAGCCAATCCCAGCTGGCGTTTTGTTGAAGACGCCGGGCGTGGCTATCGTCGCGTGGTGGCCTCGCCGGAACCGAAACGCATCGTCGAGTCCGAAGCAATACAGGCGCTGGCGCAGAAAGGTTTTCTGGTGATCGGCGCGGGCGGGGGCGGCATTCCGGTGGTGCTGGGTGAGGAGGGGGATTATCACAGCGTTGACGCGGTGATCGATAAAGATCTCTCCACCGCCTTGCTGGCGCGCGAGATCGCCGCCGATATTCTGGTGATCACCACCGGCGTGGAGAAGGTCTGCGTCCACTTTGGCAAACCGGAACAGCAGTCGCTGGGGCTGGTGGATATCGCCACCATGACCCACTACATGCACGAAGGCCACTTCCCGGCGGGGAGTATGCTGCCGAAGATTGTCGCCAGCCTACAATTTTTACAACACGGCGGGAAACGGGTGATTATCACCACGCCGGAATGTCTGCCTGCCGCCCTGCGTGGCGAAACGGGCACCCATATCGTCCATTGATAAGGAACGACGATGAAAGAGAATAAAAGTCGCCGTGCGTTTTTGAGCAACAGCGGCAAAATGGTCACCGCCGCCGCGCTGTTTGGCGCGACCGCGCCAATGGCCTATGCGGCTACCTCCGGCGCTGCCGTCTGCGAGACGAAGGGAACCATGAACATTACCGACAGCCATTACTATCTGGATAACGTGCTGCTTGAAGCGGGCTTTGAGTACGAGGGGGCGGTCGTCGCGCATACCCGTACCGCGCGACAGACCGTGGAGATTCAGAACGGTAAAATCGTGGCCCTGCGCGACAACAAAAACCACCCGGACGCCACGCTGCCGCACTATGACGCGGGCGGCAAACTGATGCTGCCGACCACCCGTGACATGCATATCCACCTCGATAAAACCTTCTACGGCGGCCCGTGGCGCTCGCTCAACCGCCCGGCTGGCACCACGATTCAGGACATGATCAAGCTCGAACAAAAGCTGCTGCCTGAACTCCAGCCGTACACCCAGGAGCGCGCTGAAAAGCTGATTGACCTGCTGCAATCAAAAGGCGCCACCATCGCCCGCAGCCACTGCAATATCGAGCCGGTCTCCGGGCTGAAAAACCTCGAAAATTTACAGGCGGTGCTGGCGCGGCGCAAAGCCGGTTTCGACTGCGAAATCGTTGCCTTCCCGCAGCACGGCCTGCTGTTATCGAAATCTGAACCGCTGATGCGCGAAGCGATGCAAGCCGGAGCGCACTATGTCGGCGGGCTGGACCCGACCAACGTCGATGGCGCGATGGAGAAGTCCCTCGACACCATGTTCCAGATTGCCATCGACTACCAGAAAGGGGTGGATATTCATCTGCACGAAACCAGCCCGGCGGGCGTGGCGGCGGTGAAATATATGGTGGAAACCGTGGAGAAAACGCCGGAGCTGAAGGGCAAGCTGACCATCAGCCACGCCTTCGCGCTGGCAACGATGAATGAACAGCAGGTGGATGAGATTGCCACACGCATGGCCGCGCAGCAGATCTCCATTGCTTCAACAGTGCCGATCGGCACGCTACATATGCCGCTGAAACAGCTACGCGACAAAGGCGTGACGCTGATGACTGGCACTGACAGCGCGATCGATCACTGGTCGCCGTACGGCCTCGGCGATATGTTTGAAAAAGCCAACCTCTACGCCCAGCTGTACATCCGCCCGAACGAGCAGAACCTCTCCCGTGCGCTGTTCCTCGCCACCGGCGACGTGCTGCCGCTGAATGACAAGGGTGAACGCGTGTGGCCGAAGGCGCAGGATGACGCGAGCTTTGTGCTGGTGGACGCCTCGTGTTCGGCGGAAGCCGTGGCGCGGATCTCTCCGCGCGCCGCGACGTTCCATAAGGGGCGGCTGGTGTGGGGGAGCGTGGCGTAATCCTGTAGGCCGGATAAGGCAACGCCGCCATCCGGCAGTAACGGTGTAGGTTGCCGGATGGCGCTGCGCTTATCCGGCCTACACATGCTGTCGGGAACCGATGCGTTTATCTGGGCGTAGCCCGGCCGAGGTGCCGGGGCGGCTCGTACTAAACCTCTTCAACCTCATCCAACCGCCGCTTTAACGTCTCTAGCTGAAACTCGCTAAACACCTCAACCCCATGCTGGCGCAACAGCGCCGCCGCGACCCCTTCGCCCGGCACCTTCATGCCGCGAAACGAACCGTCATGCACGTTCTGGCTGCCGCAGGTTGGGCTACCGTCGGTCAGAATCGCAAACCGACAGCCGTGGCTTTGCGCGGTTTTTAACGCCAGCCACGCCGCCAGCACGTACGGCTGCGTAACATTGCGCCCGTCGTTCTCCACCATCTGCGCGCACCCGTTCAGCACGTCATTACCCTGACCGTTAACCATCTCCGCCGACAGTCGCGGCGTCTCAAGCCCCGCCGCCAGCTCCGGGCAGTGAATAACCAGACGGCCCTCCTCACGCCATTGTTGCAGCAGGTTTGCGGTGCAGGATTTATCGGTACCGTTGTAACGCACGCGGTGCCCGGCCAGGCAGGCGCTGAGGAGGATTTTGTTTTTGGCGGTCATGGAGAACCTTGAGGATGCGTGGCAAGGCGGTTGTCGCGATGCCTGCGGCTATAGGGTAACGGAAACCAGTTGAGGTGAAAATGGGGGGAGGTGCGGATTCTGCGGCGGACGTTTGATAAGGCTTGAAAGGTAGCATGGTTCCAAAAAGCAAAAACCCAGCCATAGGCTGGGTTTTCTGAATAAGTGGTGCCCGGACTCGGAATCGAACCAAGGACACGGGGATTTTCAATCCCCTGCTCTACCGACTGAGCTATCCGGGCAACGGAGCGCATTAAACCGTAGTCGCTCACTCGCGTCAACCAAAATCAGCGAAAAGCTGTTCAACTGCTTACTATTGCGGCAATCTACGCGTTTACGCCGCGCGTTTGCACAAATCGCGCTGCCACAGGCCGGTCATCCGCGTGGGTGGGATGCTGGCCTAGGTCAGCGCGCCGTTCTGCCGGCACTGGGCGAAGCGCAGAATGTCTTCGGCCAGGCGGTACGCGGTGTCTACATCAACCTGGCTGCGATTGACCAGCATGCGGCTCAGGCAGCCTTCCAGCACCAGCTCCATCTGTTTCGCGACCATCGTGGGGTCATCCACTTCCAGTTGGGTCAGCAGCTCATGAGTGAAGTGGAACGCGTCCAGCTTCTGCTGGTTGGCGAGCTGATGAATCGGGTGCTCGGCGTCCGGGTAGAAGGTGCAGGCAGCGATAAACAGGCAGCCGGGGTAGCGGTTTTTGGTCACGCAGTTGGTCAATGCCGGATAGCGAGCCAGTAGCTTCTCTTCGGCTGTCATCTCTTCGTTGAGCATCAACTGGCGACGCCAGGTCTCTACCTGCTGGCTTAAATAGCGCAGCGCGTCATACAGCAGCGCTTCGCTGTCCGGCCAGAAGCGGCGCAGTTCATCGAGCGGACGGTCCACGCGCTCGGCCACCATTTCCAGCGTGGTGCTTGCAATCCCTTCTTGCTCCAGGAGCTGTAGGGCTTCTCCCAATACGTCTTCGCGTTGCACGGTATTCTCCTCCGTTCCCGACGGCTATCCGTCTCAAAGTGTTGTCTACGGTTGGCGATCGCGCAAATGCGCGCGAAATGCGGCGGCGTCCATAAAGCCGGTTACCCGTAGGGCGGGCTGCTCGTTGCCGTCTTCATCAAAGAAGAGGATGGTCGGCAGGCCCAGTACCTGTAAATGTTTTAGCAGCGCTACGTCCTGCGCGCTGTTAGCCGTTACGTCCGCCTGTAGCAGTACCGTATTTTGCAGTGCCTGCTGCACCTGCGGGTCGCTGAAAGTGTACTTCTCAAACTCTTTGCAGGCCACGCACCAGTCGGCGTACAGGTCGAGCATCACCGGTTTACCGCGGGCGTTAGCCAGCGCGGCGTTCAGAGACTCGACGTTGCTGATGCGGGTAAAGTTGAGATGCGCCTGACTCTGCGTGGCCGTCTGGCCAAAGACCCAATCCTGAAGCGGGCGCACGCTGATAAGCGCCGCGGCCAGCAGGATGATTTGCCCAATGCGCTGCCACGGTTTGTTCAGCCCGAGGCTGGTGATAAATGCCCAGCCGAAGAACGCCACGCCGAGCATCGACCACAGCCGCAATCCCCATACGTCGCCGATAATCCGTTCCAGCAGGAACACCGGCAGCGCGAGGATCATAAAGCCAAAGGCGGTTTTGACATGCGCCATCCACGGCCCGCTTTTTGGCAGCAGGCGGTTGCCGAATACGGTGACCAGAATCAGCGGCAGCCCCATACCCAGCGCGTACAGGTACAGCGTACCGCCGCCAAGCCACAGGTTACCGCTCTGGGCGATATACAGCAGAATGGCGCTCAGCGGCGCGGTGGTGCACGGCGAGCAAATCAGCCCGGCAATCGCCCCCATGGTGAACACGCCGCCGAGGGAGCCGCCCTGCTGGCGGTTGCTCATCAGGGTGAGGCGGGTCTGCAAGGAAGATGGCAGTTGGAGCGAGAAGGCGCCAAACATCGACAGCGCCAGCAGGATAAACACCGCCGACAGGCCGATCAGCACGTACGGATGTTGCAGCGCGGCCTGGAACTGCATCCCGGCGGCGGCCACCACCAGGCCGAGGGCGGTGTAGGTCAGCGCCATCCCCTGCACGTAGATAAAGGCCAGCAGCAGCGCGCGAGCGGTAGAGAGGCGCTGTTTACCGCCGAGGACGATGCCGGAGATCAGCGGATACATCGGCAGCACGCAGGGGGTGAAGGCGATGCCGATGCCGATTAATAGGGCCCAGAGGGCGGAGAATGGTAAGTCCGCGCTGGTGTCGCCACTCTCCCCGGAGGGGGGAAGGGCAGAGACCGCGTTCAGCGGCACGGTTCGGGTTTCCGGCGGGTAGCAGAACCCCGCGTCGGCGCAGCCCTGATAGGTCACCGTCAGCGTCGCGCCGTGGCTGGCCTGTGTCAACGTCACTGGCACCACCAGGCGTTGGCGGTAGATTTCGCTTTTGCCGTAGAACTCGTCGTTATGCGGTTCGCCTTTGGGGAGCTGTAGCGGAGCAATGCTGGCGTTGGCCGGGCTAATTTTGATCTGCTGGCGATAGAGGTAGTAGCCCTCTTTCACCTGCCAGCTCAGGTTTACGTCATGCTGGTTCTGCTGAAAATCAAAGGCAAAGGCTTGATCAGCAGGAATAAAATTGCTGCGGCCGGGTCCGTCAAATAACCCGGCGGCGAAGGCTGAGGTGCTGCACAGCAGCAGGATCAGCGTAAGGATGCGTTGAGCCATGAGAGATAATCAACATCTGCGTGAGTAACGGGTAACACTAACAATTCTGGCGTTTGGTACGGGTGATGCGCCTTCAGGCAGTCCAGCAACGCCTGCTGGTGGGCAAGATCGGTTTTTAGCAGCATTTGCACTTCATACTCCTGCTCGAGCTTCCCCTCCCAATAGTATAGCGAGGTCGCGCCGGGTAGCAGGGTGGCGCAGGCCGCTAATTTCTCTGCCAGCACTTTGGCTGCCAGGTCCTGGGCGGTGGCTTCATCCGGAGCAGTACAGAGGACCACTACAGCGTCGGGAGTGCTCATTGTAAACCTCGTTATCGATGAAAAGAGGCACTATAGCACGGCACCTGGAGAGGGTTGAGTGAATCGGGCCGCAGAGCGGCCCGACCTTAACGATTTTTACACAGCGTCACAGGGTTAGAGCATTAACCCGCCGAAGATGAAGCCGAGGATGACGCAGAGGGCAATGGCAATCACCCCCGGGATCAGAAACGCGTGGTTAAATACGTATTTGCCGATACGGGTGGAGCCGGTGTCGTCCATCTCTACCGCCGCCAGCAGCGTCGGATAGGTTGGCAACACGAACAGGGCGGAGACGGCGGCGAAAGACGCAATTGCCGTCAGCGGGGTGACGCCAAGCATCAGCGCCGCAGGCATCAGCGCTTTCGTGGTCGCCGCCTGGGAGTAGAGCAGCGTTGCGGCAAAGAACAGCACCACCGCCAGCAGCCAAGGATAGTTGTGCAGCAGATCGCCCGCTACCGCCTGAATATCGGCGATGTGCGCTTTCACGAAGGTATCACCCAGCCACGCGACGCCCAGCACGCACACGCAGGCGCTCATCCCGGACTTAAAGGTGCTGGCGTTGAGGATTTCACCGGTATCGACTTTACAGGTGATGCAGATCAGCGTGGCGATGGTCAGCATAAACACCACAATCGCTTCGTTACGCGGTAGTACCGGGTTTTGAATCAACCCTACCGTATCGCTGATGGCGGTGGCGTAGAACATCACCGCGACAATGCCGACCAGGAACAGCAGCACCGAGCGCTTAGCGTGTGGCTTCAGCTCAAAGACCTTGCTGCCGCGCAGGCGTACTTCCCCTTTGGCCAGACGCTCCTGGTACACCGGGTCGTCCTTCAGTTCGCAGCCGAGGAAGTTACAAACGATGGAGGTCAGCAGGACGGCTATCAGCGTTACCGGAATACAGATAGCCAGCAGCGTCAGGTAGCTCACGCCCATCGGTTCAAGGATACCGGCGAAGAACACCACCGCCGCGGAAATCGGCGAGGCGGTAATCGCAATCTGCGAGGCCACCACGGCGATGGAGAGCGGGCGGGAAGGGCGGATGCCCTGTTCTTTCGCCACTTCGGTAATCACCGGTAGCGTGGAGAACGCGGTGTGCCCGGTCCCCGCGAGGATGGTCATAAACCAGGTGACCAGCGGAGCGAGGAAGGTGATGTATTTGGGGTGCCGACGCAGCAGTCGTTCGGCGAGGCTGACAAGATAATCCATCCCGCCGGCGATTTGCATGGCGGCAATCGCGGCGATAACCGCCATAATGATTTCAATGACGTCAAACGGTATGGCACCGGGTTTAATTTGAAAAATCAGCGTTAGCACCAGCACGCCGAAGCCGCCGGCAAAGCCGATGCCTATCCCCCCGAGTCTTGCCCCCAGGTAGATGGCAAGAAGCACAATGACCAGTTCTGCTCCAAACATATTAGCCTTCCTTGTTTACCAAGTTGATGTGTAATTGTTGTGTTTTCGTGAATTATAGAAACAAAAAAGGCATGTCATCATGACATGCCTCAGTTTATTAGTCAGAAAGACTATTGTTCGCTTTCATCGGTATAACGCTTCGCTTTGTAGGCCGGGTGCATCAGGTTCTGCGGCGAGAAGATGTCGTCCAGCTCCGCTTCCGTCAGCAGGCCGCGCTCCAGTACCACTTCACGCACGCTCTTACCGGTTTCGGCACAGATTTTCCCGACGATGTCGCCGTTGTGGTGGCCGATGAACGGGTTCAGGTAGGTGACGATACCGATAGAGTTGTAGACGTAGCTTTCGCACACTTCTTTGTTCGCGGTGATGCCGTCGACGCATTTTTCCAGCAGGTTGTAGCAGGCGTTAGTCAGGATGTGGATAGACTCAAACAGCGCCTGGCCAATCACCGGCTCCATCACGTTCAGCTGCAGCTGGCCCGCTTCGGAGGCCATGGTGACGGTGGTGTCGTTGCCGATAACCTTGAAGCACACCTGGTTCACGACTTCTGGAACGACCGGGTTCACTTTGGCTGGCATGATAGAAGAACCGGCCTGCAGCTCCGGCAGGTTGATTTCATTCAGGCCTGCGCGCGGGCCGGAGGAGAGCAGGCGAAGGTCGTTGCAGATCTTCGACATTTTCACCGCCAGGCGTTTCAGCGAGCTGTGGACCATGACGTATGCGCCGCAGTCGGAGGTCGCCTCAATCAGATCTTCTGCCGGAACGACCGGCAGATTACTGACTTCAGCCAGTTTCTGTACCGCTAACTGCTGGTAGCCATCCGGGGTGTTCAGACGGGTACCGATGGCGGTGGCGCCAAGGTTTACTTCCAGCAGCAGCTCCGCGGTGCGCAGCAGGTTTTTGGTCTCTTCGTTCAGCAGCACGCTGAAGGCGTGGAATTCCTGGCCCAGGGTCATTGGTACCGCGTCCTGCAGCTGGGTACGGCCCATTTTCAGCACGTCCTGGAACTCAACGGCTTTACGCTGGAAGCCTTCACCTAACTGATGAATGGCGTCAACCAGCTTCACAATTGAGGCGTACACCGCGATGCGGAAACCGGTCGGGTAGGCATCGTTAGTGGACTGGCATTTGTTGACGTGGTCATTCGGGTTCAGGTACTGGTATTCACCTTTCTGGTGGCCCATCAGCTCCAGGCCGATGTTCGCCAGTACTTCGTTGGTGTTCATGTTGACAGAGGTGCCCGCGCCGCCCTGATAGACGTCTACCGGGAACTGATCCATGCATTTGCCGTTATTCAGAACTTCATCACAGGCCGCAATGATGGCATTCGCCACACCCTTAGGAATGGTTTGTAGCTCTTTGTTCGCCAGGGCCGCCGCTTTCTTCACCATGACCATCCCGCGAACGAACTCCGGGATGTCGCTGATTTTACTATTACTGATGTAAAAGTTTTCAATCGCTCTCAGAGTATGAACGCCGTAGTAAGCGTCAGCAGGAACTTCCCTGGTACCTAACAGATCTTCTTCGATACGAATGTTGTTTAGCATGTGAACCTTCTTTTGCGAGCTGCCAATGATTTCACCAAATACGCAGGATTTTTGTGGTCATGCGTTTTTCTGACCGCAGATTATTTCCTTAAACGGCCCGGTGTCCATGATCATATGCTGATGATAGCGGATTGCAGTAATCTGGATCACTTATTATCGGACGTAACTGATAAGAATTATTGATTTGTGAAATGAATCACCGCTTGACGATTGTTGACAAAAATATGGGCCGCCGCTGATTGAAATGCGGCGATTCACCACCATTTCAATTTAGTGCAGAGAATGATGACTCGCTGCAAGCGCGTGATACGCGTTGTTGACTTCACAGGAGATGCCAGTGCGCTGGATACCGTTAATTGCCATATTTCTCTATGTTTACATTGAGATCTCTATTTTTATCCAGGTCGCCCATGTGTTTGGCGTCCTGATGACGTTGATTCTGGTTATTTTTACCTCGGTGATCGGCATGTCGCTGGTCCGTAACCAGGGCTTCAAAAACCTGATGCTGATGCAGGAAAAAATGCAGGCGGGCGAAAGCCCGGCGGCGGAGATGATCAAAAGCGTATCGCTGATCCTCGCGGGCCTTCTGCTGCTTCTGCCGGGCTTCTTTACCGACTTCCTGGGGCTGGTACTGTTGTTGCCGCCGGTGCAGAAGCACTTGACCGTGAAGCTGATGCCGCACCTGCATTTTGGGCGCATGCCGGGTGGCGGTTTTGCCGGTGGCACCAACGGCGGGCAGACCTTTGACGGGGAGTATCAGCGTAAAGACGAGCGCCCTGACCAACTGGACCATAAAGACGATAACCGTCCTTAAGCCATCGTAATGATAAAAGCCGGAGCGCGTTATGCACTCCGGCTTTTTAAGTCTATGCCTCCCTTTTCGGCAGCAGCACCCACAGCGCAGCCAGCATTATCACCGCGTACAGGCTCTTCCACCCCACCATCGCCAGCAGCAGCAGGCACAGCGCCACGCCCATCACCGACAATACCCGGTAACGCCCGCTCAGCAGCTTGCAGCCTGCCAGCATGCACAGCAGATAAATCATGATAAAAATGCCGTTGGCGTAAATGATGAGCGCATCCAGATTGATGTTAAGCCAGTAGCTGGCCAGCGTGCTCACCATGCAGCTGCCAATCACCACGCTTAACGCGTTGCGCGGCACCAGGCCGGGGGAGAGGCGAGCCAGATAGCTCTCTGGCTTATGCTGCGCCTGCGACCACACCAGCCGGGCAAAGCTTTGTATGTAGATGTTGAGGCTGGCGAAGCAGGCGAGGAACCCGACCACGCTTGCCACCCACAGCGCCTGCACACCGAACAGCTGTACCACGATGGTTGGCAATGACGCAGCGGCGGTGTTGGCGGCCCCGTAGGCATGGAAGTGCAGTACCAGCACCGTACAGGCCCAGTAGACAATACCCGCTAGCAGCAGGCCGACGATCAGCGCGCGCGGGAAGTCACGCTCCGGATGACGGAACTCCGAGGCCATATGAGCAAACGCCTCAAGGCCGACAAAGCACCAGAACATGACCGACAGCGCGGCGAATAGCGGCGATATTTCAACATCCGGAAGCGCCGGGAAAGGGATGGCTTTCAATGAGATATCGCCATAGACCCAGATTGCGGCCAGCAGGGCGACAATTAATATCGCAACCAGCGTTTGCAGGTTCGCGCTCGAACTGGCGCCGCGCAGGCCCAGCCACCAGACGAGGCCGAGCGTAGCCATTTCAGCCATCAGCAGTTGCCAGCCGTGCCAGCCAAATAGCGCCTGGGTAAAGCCCGAGGCGATGTGCAGCGCGGCGGGCAGACCGACGGGGATCACCGACAGGAACAACCAGCCGGTGACGCGTGCCAGGCGCGGGCCAAAGGCCATCTCCACAAAGTGCGCGACGCCGCCTGCGCTGGGGAAGTGCCGGCCAAGCAGCGCGAAGACGATCGCCACCGGGAAAACCAGTACGATTAGCGCCGGCCAGGCCCACAGGCTGGTCTCCCCGGCGACGATGGCACCCAGCGCCGGAACGGCGAACACGCCGGTGCCCAGCAGCGACGTCGACAATAGCCCCACTCCCTGAGCGAAACCCAACTCCTGTTTCAGACCTGACATGACTTGTTTCCATACCCTGGCAAAGGGCAAAATTTTAACACATCACCTCTTCTTATGACCCCGCGGCATTGTGCTGTTCTAAGCCGGTATTTCAGCGATTTATCGCGATTCGTATCGGGTACGAAATTTTTTTTAGGGTGACCCCTTGAAGGCCAAAATAACCACCCCCATCTCTCTGGCACTAGCCGGAAAACCGTGTACGGCCCGGCGTCACCCATAACTGATAATGACTTTCTCAAAGGAGAGCTATCAATGAGTATTCGTCCGTTACATGATCGTGTGATCGTCAAACGCAAAGAAGTTGAAACCAAATCTGCTGGCGGCATCGTTCTGACCGGTTCTGCGGCAGCAAAATCAACTCGTGGCGAAATCATCGCTGTCGGTAAGGGCCGCATCCTGGAAAACGGAACCGTGCAGCCGCTGGACGTTAAAGTTGGTGACATCGTGATTTTCAACGATGGCTACGGCGTGAAATCTGAGAAGATCGACAATGAAGAAGTGTTGATCATGTCTGAAAGCGACATCCTGGCAATTGTTGAAGCGTAAGAGCTACGCGCGAACGAATTTGAGGAATAGAAGAAATGGCAGCTAAAGACGTAAAATTTGGTAACGACGCTCGTGTGAAAATGCTGCGCGGCGTTAACGTACTGGCAGACGCAGTTAAAGTGACCCTGGGCCCGAAAGGCCGTAACGTAGTGCTGGACAAATCCTTCGGCGCACCGACCATCACTAAAGATGGCGTATCCGTAGCACGTGAAATCGAGCTGGAAGACAAGTTCGAAAACATGGGCGCGCAGATGGTGAAAGAAGTTGCCTCTAAAGCGAACGACGCTGCAGGCGACGGTACCACCACCGCCACCGTACTGGCGCAGGCTATCATCACCGAAGGCCTGAAAGCTGTTGCTGCGGGCATGAACCCGATGGATCTGAAACGTGGTATCGACAAAGCTGTCGCTGCTGCTGTTGAAGAACTGAAAGCACTGTCCGTACCGTGCTCCGACTCTAAAGCCATTGCTCAGGTTGGTACCATCTCCGCTAACTCCGACGAAACCGTAGGTAAACTGATCGCTGAAGCGATGGACAAAGTCGGTAAAGAAGGCGTGATCACCGTTGAAGACGGTACCGGCCTGGAAGACGAACTGGACGTAGTAGAAGGTATGCAGTTCGACCGTGGCTACCTGTCCCCGTACTTCATCAACAAACCGGAAACCGGTGCTGTTGAGCTGGAAAGCCCGTTCATCCTGCTGGCTGACAAAAAAGTCTCCAACATCCGCGAAATGCTGCCGGTTCTGGAAGCCGTTGCGAAAGCAGGCAAACCGCTGGTTATCATCGCTGAAGACGTTGAAGGCGAAGCGCTGGCTACTCTGGTGGTTAACACCATGCGCGGTATCGTGAAAGTCGCTGCTGTTAAAGCACCGGGCTTCGGCGACCGTCGTAAAGCTATGCTGCAGGACATCGCAACCCTGACCGGCGGTACCGTTATCTCTGAAGAGATCGGTATGGAGCTGGAAAAAGCGACCCTGGAAGACCTGGGTCAGGCGAAACGCGTTGTGATCAACAAAGACACCACCACCATCATCGATGGCGTGGGTGAAGAAGCTGCGATCCAGGGCCGCGTTGCTCAGATCCGCAAACAGATTGAAGAAGCAACTTCTGACTACGACCGTGAAAAACTGCAGGAACGCGTAGCGAAACTGGCAGGCGGCGTTGCAGTTATCAAAGTCGGTGCTGCTACCGAAGTTGAAATGAAAGAGAAAAAAGCACGCGTTGAAGACGCCCTGCACGCGACCCGTGCTGCGGTAGAAGAAGGCGTGGTTGCTGGTGGTGGTGTCGCGCTGGTTCGCGTTGCCGCTAAACTGGCTGGCCTGACTGCTCAGAACGAAGATCAGAACGTCGGTATCAAAGTTGCGCTGCGCGCAATGGAAGCACCGCTGCGTCAGATCGTTTCCAACGCCGGTGAAGAACCGTCTGTTGTGGCGAACAACGTGAAAGCGGGCGAAGGTAACTACGGTTACAACGCAGCTACTGAAGAATACGGCAACATGATCGACTTCGGTATCCTCGACCCAACTAAAGTGACCCGTTCTGCTCTGCAGTACGCAGCTTCCGTTGCTGGCCTGATGATCACCACCGAGTGCATGGTGACCGACCTGCCGAAAGGCGACGCGCCTGATTTAGGTGCTGCTGGCGGTATGGGCGGCATGGGCGGTATGGGCGGCATGATGTAATCGTGCGCTAACCGCTTTAGCGACAAGAAACCCGAGCAGTGATGCTCGGGTTTTTTTATCTCTCGGTTTTGTTACTCAAAGGTGCCTTTCACACAGGCGTGACCGTCTCGGACCATCTGGCGGCCCCTGGCCCATACTTCCCGAATCCGTAAATCTGCTTCCAACACCAGAAAATCCGCGTCACAACCGGGTATAAGCCGGCCTTTATGCGTCAGCCCGAGAAACTCCGCGACGTTGCGGGTCAGCGGCAGCAGCGCCTCTTCCAGCGGCAGATGATGCTGCTGAACCAGCTGTTGCAGCGTCTCCAGCAGCGACTCGAACCCGGCGACGCCAAGGCCGATCAGGTTGCCGTGGCGGTCAAATTCTGGCTGACTGCCGTTGCCGTCGGAGCTTAACGTTAGCCGTGCGAGCGGGACCTGCGCTTCACGGGCCATCACGATGGCGCTTGCCGGATCAATAGGCTCGTTGATGCTGGTGGTGATATCAATATAGCCGCCTTCGCTGGCATAACGTAGCGCCGCCTGGAACAACGCCTGTGCGCGATTGACGTGGGTAGGCAGTAGTTTGGTGATCGGTACGTCGGCTGTGCGCAATATTTCATATAGTGGTTCCAGCAGGCGGGGGCTATTGCCGAGGTGGAACACGGAGATGCCTGCTTTCGCCCCAAGCAGCCCGCCTACGCGAGACTGTGCTGCCATATTGGCAAGCTGATGGGTATCGGGCGCTGAGGAACGGTGATCGGAGATGGCGCATTTCACGCCGATGATTTTATCAATCAGCGCGACGTCTTTTTGCACGCTATCGGTAATGGTTGGCGAAGGCAATCCGTAAGCGCCGGTGAGCATCCAGGCGCTGATTCCTTCGAACTCCAGGGCGCGTGTTTTTGCCAGCAATGACTCCGGATGACGTGTTGTTCCATCGGTGCCGAGCAGGCCAACGACGGCGGTGACTCCGGCCTCAACCAGTTTTGACAACCTGACCTCCGGCGTCCGGGTGTGTGGGCCCGCTTCTCCGCCGCCGCCAATCAGATGGACGTGCTGATCGATAAATCCTGGACAGACGATAGCCCCGTTGAGATCGCTGACCGGGCATGCTTCGGGGACGCTTTCGCTGTTTGCGTTGGTGATGGCGACAATTTTTCCCCCAGCGACCAGCAGATCGCAGATACCCCGATCGTCAGGGGCATAGAGATGCGCATTGCGAAATAAGCGGGGTTCCAGTAATGAAAAGTTCATGGTTTTCCCTTAGAAAAGAAGCTGCATCACCCACATAGAGAGCAGGGCGTTGATGACGCAGATGGCAATAATATGCGGATAGTATTTAGGGTTAACGCCGGCGGTGCCAAGACAGCGGCCAGTATTTTGCACCGGGTTGCCCATCAGGTAGATGGCGGGCAGCAGGACGGTAGCATCGTGACCACTGAGCGTACCGGCCGCCACCAGGCTGGCGCAGACGCCTACGCCGCCGCCCATACTCATTACCGACGCCAGTAGAACGGTCGCAGCTTCGCCGGGAAGCCCCCACAGCGCCATAATCGGCTCACACACTTTGCCGACAATATCCAGTAACCCGGTGACCTTCAGCGCCTGAATAATGACAAACGCCATCACGACGTTGGGTAGCAGGCTGGTGGTGGCGATGGTAAAACCGCGGCGGGCACCGTCGATAAACATATCCATCACATTCTTACGCGGCTGGGCGATCATTTTTATCCTCCTGGTTGTGACGGTTTTCCATTTGCGCGATCCATAGACGTAAGAAATTAGCGCCGATGAACTTAAACACCAGAATCACGGCTAGCGGTGTGATGACAGGAACGGTCACCACCGTAAACAGGGCGGCGCCGGAGGAGAAATAGTTAGTGATGATGGCGCTACCGCTGGTCTGGAAAGTGGCGAAAATCGCCCGCTCCCGATCGCTGATGGCCCCTTCATCGGTGAGCTCTTTGGTCATGCCCGCCGCGGCGTCGGTATTTTGCAGGTTGGCGATCAGTGCCAGCGAACAAATGCCCGGAATGCCTAATAGCGGTCGCAGTATCGGCGTCATTAGCTGCTGCGCGGCGCGCAGCCCGCCAAGCCCTTCGGTTACCGCGATGATGCCAAGCGATAAAATCACCGAGGGCGCCAGCTCCAGCGCGAATAAAAAGCCATCTTTGGCTCCAGTGCCGCCGATGCCGCGGAACGACAGCGCGTTTTGCCCTTCGGCGTTAACCTGGCCAAAACTGCCGTTCAGTACGGTAAAATCAAACACCCGCCACCACTCTGTGCTTTTGGCGAAAAAACCGGAGAAGAAAATAATGGTCAGAAAAAAAGCCAGATAACCCACCCATGTGACGTTCCTCTCTCCTGAGGATGTTTTACTCATATCGTCTCCTTTTTGATTGTGCTGTGTAGCGAACAAAAGTTGTACGCCAGCAACACTAAAGACGATTGAGTGTGAAAAGACGATATCCCGGGGAGTAATATCAGAATTTGTTTAGGGGGATGAGGCGAATGATGTGCAATATCGGTAGCAGAAATGAGCGGGGGTTTTTCTTTTGGTCATCTTTTTAGTATAAGGTTTACACACGGACGACATGCGTCCAGCTCATTGATTGTGGGGAATAACATGCAGGTAAAATTTTTAGCAGGGATTGTCGGCGCGGCATTGCTGTTAGCGGGCTGTAGCTCTACCACCGAGCTGACCTCAGCCGGCCAGAGCGTGCGCTTTGTCGAAGATAAGCCGGGGGCAGAATGCCAGCTGCTGGGTACTGCTAACGGCGCGCAGAGCAACTGGCTTTCCGGCCAGCAGGGCGCAGAAGGCGGTTCAATGCGCGGGGCGGCAAACGCGCTGCGCAACCATGCGGCCGAAATGGGCGGCAACGTGATTTACGGTGTCAGCAGCCCGACGCAAGGCATGCTCTCCAGCTTTGTTCCTACCGACAGCGAAATGAACGGCCAGGTTTATAAGTGCCCGAACTGATGCGCTGTACACCCTCTCTTAGTCACTAAGAGAGGGTTGGCTCCATCCTCTTACCGCTGGCGCAGCTGCAAATCCAGCGGCGTTTTGCTTGGCTCACCGCCAATTTCACGTGCCAGCTTCGGCACCATATAGCCGGAGACCAGCGTTAACAGCTCCCGCATAATCTCTCGTGCTTCGTCATCGCTGACGAGGAAATGCGCCGCGCCCTGCACTTTATCCAACACGTGCAGGTAATAGGGCATCACGCCGGCGTCAAACAGCGCGTTACTGAGATTTGCCAGCGTTTGAGCGTTATCGTTCACGCCACGCAGCAGTACGCTCTGGTTAAGCAGCGTGACGCCGATACGGCGCAGGCGCGACATGGCGGCGCGGAACTCAGCGTCGATTTCATTGGCGTGATTGATATGATTCACCAGCAAGATCTGCAATGACGAGCGTGCAAAACGTTCGACCAGCGCGTCGGTAATGCGCGCCGGGATGACGATTGGCAGCCGGCTGTGAATGCGCAGACGCTTAATATGCGGGATCGCCTCTAAGTGAGTGAGCAGCCAGTCCAGCTCGTGGTCCTTCGCCATCAGCGGGTCGCCGCCGGAGAAGATGATTTCGTCGAGCTCAGGATGCGCGCTCACGTAGTCCAGCGCCGCCTGCCAGTTACGCTTATTGCCCTGGTTTTCGGCATACGGGAAGTGGCGACGGAAACAATAGCGACAATTTACCGCACAGCCGCCTTTCACCAGCAGCAGGGCGCGGTTGTGGTACTTGTGCAGCAAACCGGGTACCACGCTGTGCTGTTCTTCCAGCGGATCGGTGGAGAATCCCGGCGCGGTAACAAACTCTTCTTGTGCAGTAAGTACCTGACGTAAAAGAGGATCGTTCGGGTTGCCTTTCTCCATGCGTGCGACGAACGCACGCGGGACGCGCAGGGCGAAAAGACGCTTAGCCTCACGGCCAGCAAGCAAATTTTCATCGGCGTCTATATTCAAAAGACGGAATAGTTCATCCGGATCGGTGAGAACATCGGCAAGTTGCATCAACCAATCTTCTCTGGATGGGGTATTTAGGGTTACAATATGCGCCATTTTGTGGCTTAGCTACCAGTTAAACAATTTCAGAGGGCCTTATGGCGACTTACTATAGCAACGATTTTCGTGCTGGTCTTAAAATCATGATGGACGGCGAACCGTACGCGGTTGAAGCCAGCGAATTCGTTAAACCAGGTAAAGGTCAGGCGTTCGCGCGCGTTAAGCTGCGTCGTCTGCTGACCGGCACCCGCGTAGAGAAAACCTTCAAATCTACCGATTCCGCAGAAGGCGCGGACGTTGTCGATATGAACCTGACTTACCTGTACAACGACGGTGAGTTCTGGCACTTCATGAACAACGAAACCTTCGAACAGCTGTCCGCTGACGCGAAAGCGATCGGTGACAACGCGAAGTGGCTGCTGGACCAGGCTGAGTGCATCGTGACCCTGTGGAACGGCCAGCCGATCGCAGTGACCCCGCCGAACTTCGTAGAACTGGAAATCGTTGAAACCGATCCAGGTCTGAAAGGCGACACCGCAGGTACTGGCGGCAAGCCGGCTACCCTGTCTACTGGCGCAGTGGTTAAAGTTCCGCTGTTCGTCCAGATTGGCGAAGTGATCAAAGTGGATACCCGCTCCGGCGAATACGTATCCCGCGTGAAGTAATTCATGCTTTGATCCGTTCGGCGCAGCAGCCCTGCTGCGCCAGCCATTCCCCTTATCGTTTTGCCGCTTCGTCTTAGTCTGAAAAAAATCGCTCAAATCCAACATGCTGGGTGAAGTTGTCTATGCTTATGAAGCAAGATAACGAAAACTGGCTATTAAGGATGACATTATGGTGAAAAAAGCGATTGCAGCATTTTTTACGGTTCTGGTTCTTTCCTCTGCCCTGACCGCCTGTAATACGACACGAGGCATTGGTGAAGATATTTCAGACGGTGGTAGCGCGATTTCTGGGGCAGCAACCAAGGCGCAGCAATAAATCCATAGTGACGGTACAACACGCTGTTGTACCGTCGTTTTTCGTGTCCTATACTGCCCGTGTTTTTGCTAACACCTTGCGGGACGACCTGTAAGCGTATCTCTCATCCGGGGACGGCCCCATCGTTATGGAGCCAAACATGTCCTGGTTAATTCTCTTTATTGCCGGCCTTCTTGAAGTGGTCTGGGCCGTTGGCCTGAAATACACCCACGGTTTTAGCCGTCTGGTGCCGAGCGTTATTACCATCGTGGCGATGATCGTTAGTATGGCGCTGCTGTCGTGGGCGATGAAAAGCCTGCCAGTGGGCACGGCCTATGCGGTCTGGACGGGAATTGGCGCAGTAGGCGCAGCGATTACCGGTATTCTGCTGCTGGGCGAGTCCGCCAGCCCGATGCGTATCGCCAGCCTGGCGCTGATTGTCGTGGGGATTATTGGCTTAAAGATAAGCGCACATTAAGGTTTTGGCGGCCATCGTAGCCGCCATCCGGCAATTCGCCTGATGGCGCTGCGCTTATCCGGCCTACAGGCCTGGCGCAGCGCTCACTGCGTTAGATAAACAGCACGCCGACCAGCGTTACCACCGTCAGAATGGCTGCCAGACCGTAGAACACCCATTTGCCGTTAGGCACGTGGATTTTCAGGTCGTGCATCGCGTGGTGAATACGGTGTAAACCGCACCACAGCGGCAGGACGATCATCAGGAAGATAAACGCGCGGCCAATCAGGCTCTGAGCGAAGCCCAGTACGCGTTCGTAGCTGAACGCGTCGCCGGAGGCCATCAGCGGCAACAGGATGCCGACCAACAGCACCATCACCGGCGCGATGATTGCGCTCCACATGCCGCCCGCGCCGAACAGGCCCCAGAATACCGGCTCATCGGAACGTTTTGGATTAGGGTTAATCATGCCAGTCTCCTTACCAGAACAGGGCGATAAACAGAATCACCACGCTGACCACCGCGGTCACCACCCAAAGCCCTTTGATGATTGGCTCCGGCCCCATTTTTTCGCTTTTCACGATGATATTGGCGGCTTTCGGCGCCAGTTCGAACCAGGTTTTGGTGTGCAGTAGCGCGGCGGCCAGGGTAATCAGGTTCAACACCACGACGATCGGGTTTTGCAGAAAACCGACGTAACCTGCCCAGCTTTCCGCGCCGTGCTTCAGTGCAAACAGGCCGTAGATCAGCACGATGCTGAACCACACCGTTGGCACCGCCGTGCCTTCACGCAGCATATAGAAGCGATAAAACGGCAGCTTTTTCCACCAGGTGGACGGCATTGGCCGTACATAGGGTTTGCGTTTAGTCGTCATCATGCACTCCTTAGCGTGGTTTCAGGGTAGCGATAAGAAAGTCTTTCGAGCTTTCCACTTTTCCCTGCTGAATAGCGGCGGCCGGGTCGACGTGTTTCGGACACACTTCGGAGCAGTAGCCGACAAAGGTACAAGTCCACACGCCATTCTGGCTGTTCAACTGTGCCATACGCTCCTTCTTACCGTGGTCGCGACTGTCTTCGTTGTAGCGATGCGCCAGGGTAATCGCCGCCGGGCCGATGAACTCAGGGTTCAGGCCAAACTGCGGGCAGGCGGCGTAACACAGACCGCAGTTGATGCAGCCGGAGAACTGATGGTATTTCGCCATCTGCGCCGGGGTTTGCTTATTGGGACCCTGCTCCGGCGTGCGCGGGTTGCCGATAATATACGGCTTGATGGCCTCCAGGCTCTCGATAAAGTGGGTCATATCGACCACCAGATCGCGCTCAATCGGGAAGTTGGCCAGCGCTTCTACCTTCATGCCTTTCGGGTATTCGCGCAGGAACGTCTTACAGGCGAGTTTCGGAACCTTGTTGACCATCATGCCGCAGGAGCCGCAGATTGCCATGCGGCAGGACCAGCGATAGCTCAGGTCAGGCGCGAGGTTATCTTTGATGTAGCCCAGCGCGTCAAGCAGTGAGGTTTGCTCATCGTAAGGCACTTCATAGAAGGCGCTGTGCGGCGCGCTGTCCACTTCCGGGTTGTAGCGCACGATTTCAATTTTTAAATTCTGCATCTCAGCCATTCGCCGTCTCCTTCTTCTCGGCCGCTTCAGCTTCCGCGCCGTACACGCGTTTTGCCGGTGGCAGGGTCGTTATCTTCACATCGCTGTAGTCGAGGCGGGTGGTGCCATCGGCGTCGCGGAAGGCGAGGGTATGCTTGAGGAAATTGACGTCATCACGTTCGGTGCAGCCTTCATCCAGACGCTGGTGCGCGCCGCGCGACTCTTTACGCGCCATGGCCGAGTGCGCCATACATTCTGCGACGTTCAGACCGTGGCCCAGCTCAATGGTGTAGAGCAGGTCGGTGTTGAAGACGCTGGAGGTGTCGGTAATGCGTACGCGTTTGAAGCGCTCCTGCAGTTCAGCCAGTTTATCGATGGTTTTCTGCATCAGCTCTGGCGTACGATAGATACCGCAGCCTTCTTCCATCGACAGGCCCATTTCATCGCGGATTTTCGACCAGTTTTCGTTGCCTTCCTGGTTCACCAGCGCTTTCAGACGGTTTTCGATGTCGCTGACCTGCGCGTCCAGCGCGCTGCCATTGGCTTCACCGGCTGTGGCCGCGCGGGCCATTGCCTGTTCGCCGGCCATGCGGCCAAAGACCACCAGTTCCGCCAGCGAGTTGGAACCGAGGCGGTTAGCGCCGTGCAGGCCCACGGAGGAACATTCGCCGACGGCAAACAGCCCTTTAATGCGGGTTTCGCACTGCTGGTCGGTTTCGATGCCGCCCATGGTGTAGTGTGCGGTCGGGCGCACCGGAATCGGCTCTTTCACCGGATCGACGCCCACGTAGGCTTTCGCCAGCTCGCAGATAAACGGCAGACGCTCCAGCAGCTTTTTCTCGCCGAGGTGGCGCAGGTCGAGGTAGACCACGTCGCCGCGCGGCGTCGGAATGGTGTTGCCTTTGCGCCATTCGTGCCAGAAGGCCTGGGAGACTTTGTCGCGCGGGCCCAGCTCCATATATTTGTTCTTCGGCTCGCCGAGCGGGGTTTCCGGGCCCATGCCGTAGTCCTGCAGATAGCGGTAGCCGTTTTTGTTGACCAGAATACCGCCTTCACCGCGGCAGCCTTCAGTCATCAGAATGCCGGAACCCGGCAGACCCGTCGGGTGATACTGAACGAATTCCATGTCGCGCAGCGGGACGCCGTGGCTTAACGCCATACCCATGCCGTCGCCGGTAACGATGCCGCCGTTGGTGTTATAGCGATACACGCGGCCCGCGCCGCCGGTCGCCATGACCACCGCGTTGGCGCGAATCTGCACCAGCGTGCCTTCCATCATGTTCATCGCCACCAGGCCACGGGCCTGACCGTCGTCGACCAGAATGTCGAGGACGAAGTGTTCATCAAAACGCTGGATTTGCGGGAACTGTAAGGAGGTCTGGAACAGGGTGTGCAGCATGTGGAAGCCGGTTTTATCGGCGGCGAACCAGGTGCGTTCAATCTTCATTCCGCCGAAGCGACGGACGTTAACGCTGCCATCAGGACGGCGGCTCCACGGGCAACCCCACTGTTCTAGCTGGGTCATTTCGGTTGGGCAGTGATGGACGAAGTAATCGACAACGTCCTGTTCGCAAAGCCAGTCGCCGCCGGCGACGGTGTCGTGAAAATGGTACTCGAAGCTATCATGGTCCTGTGCGACGGCGGCGGAACCGCCTTCTGCGGCCACGGTGTGGCTGCGCATAGGATAAACTTTTGAGATCAAAGCAATTTTGGCTTGCGGGTTGGCCTGAGCGGCTGCGATGGCAGCACGTAGTCCCGCTCCGCCTGCGCCTATAATGGCAAGATCGGCTTGAAAGGTTTGCACGACATTCCTCCAGATTATTGTTATTTCACAACACGCTACGTGGGGGGATATCACGTGGCCTGCGCAAAAACGTTTCCACTGCTCCTTTATGGGTAAAGCAGTATACCCGCCGGGTTGATGGGGAAATTTGATGTGTTCGATTTTTTTGTCGTTATGTGCGCTTTATTTATCACTGTAGCTGATGAATTACGTTCTGGAATTACCTAAGGAAATCTTCTGTTCTGCCCTGCGAGAAATTACTGAGCAATATTTGTGTCATGTGCCGCTTGCGGGTAGACTTCGTGCCCTTGTCTGAAATCGGAGAAAAAACCATGAGCGAGACGGCAACCTGGCAGCCGAGCGCATCCATCCCTAACCTGTTAAAACGCGCGGCGTTGATGGCGGAAATCCGTCGCTTCTTTGCTGACCGCGGCGTACTGGAGGTGGAGACGCCATGCATGAGCCAGGCGACGGTGACTGACGTACATCTGGTCCCGTTTGAGACGCGTTTCGTCGGTCCGGGTCATTCCCAGGGGATGAACCTTTATCTGATGACCAGCCCGGAGTACCACATGAAGCGCCTGTTGGCAGCGGGATGTGGCCCGGTATTTCAGCTGTGCAGAAGTTTTCGTAACGAAGAGATGGGCCGTCACCATAACCCGGAATTCACCATGCTGGAGTGGTATCGCCCGCACTTCGATATGTATCGCCTGATCAACGAAGTGGACGATCTGCTGCAGCAGGTGCTGGAGTGTCAACCGGCGGAAAGTCTTTCTTATCAGCAGGCGTTCCAGCGCCACCTGGAAATTGACCCGCTGTCGGCCGATAAAACCTTGCTGCGCGAAGTGGCGGCGAAGCTCGATCTCAGCAACGTCGCAGATAACGAAGAAGATCGCGATACGTTACTGCAACTGCTGTTTGCCTTCGGCGTTGAACCGCACATTGGTAAAGATCGCCCGACGTTCGTTTATCACTTCCCGGCAAGCCAGGCATCGCTGGCGCAGATTAGCGCTGAAGATCACCGCGTCGCTGAGCGCTTCGAGGTGTACTTTAAAGGGATGGAGCTGGCGAATGGTTTCCACGAGCTGACCGACGCGCGCGAACAGCAGCAGCGTTTCGAGCAGGATAACCGCAAACGCGCCGCGCGTGGTCTGCCGCAGCAGCCGATCGATCAAAACCTGCTGGACGCGCTGGCAGCCGGTCTGCCGGACTGCTCTGGCGTAGCGTTGGGCGTCGATCGCCTGATTATGCTGGCGCTGGGTGTCGAGACCTTGTCTGAGGTGCTGGCGTTTAGCGTGGATCGGGCATAAGTTCGATAACGTTCTCTTTCACAAAATAAAATGGCGCTTTATGCGCCATTTTCTAGTCATATCATCCCTAAATCCCTTTTATGGTCACAAGAAAGTTCTGGTTATTTGCTATCATCCGGCCAGCACATTCTCGCGTCGATTCCCCACTGCCTTGTTTCTGACAAGTTTGCAGCGCGTAGCCCTGTCGACGTGTAAAAAAACGATCCAGAGTTAAGGGAGGGTCAAATGACCCCATCAATAAAAAAGATGAGCCTGATCGGTCTCATCCTAATGATATTTACGTCTGTTTTTGGTTTTGCCAATAGTCCATCCGCGTTTTACCTGATGGGATATAGCGCCATCACCTGGTATATATTTTCAGCATTATTATTTTTTATTCCATTTGCCTTAATGATGGCTGAGATGGGATCGGCCTACCGCAAAGAAGAGGGCGGGATCTATTCCTGGATGAATAACAGCGTAGGCCCACGCTATGCGTTTATTGGCACCTTTATGTGGTTCTCGTCTTACGTTATCTGGATGGTCAGCACTTCCGCGAAAGTGTGGGTGCCGTTTTCAACGTTTCTGTTTGGTTCGGATATGACCCAGCACTGGGGCGTTGCGGGGCTGCAATCGACCCAGGTCGTGGGCCTGCTGGCTGTCATCTGGATGGTACTGGTCACCACCGTGGCGGCGAAAGGGATTAATAAAATCGCCCGTATTACCGCCGTCGGCGGTATCGCCGTGATGTGTCTTAATTTAGTTTTATTGTTAGTCAGTATTGCGATTTTGTTATTAAACGGCGGTCACTTTGCCCAGCCGATTAATTTCACCGCTTCACCAAACCCAGGTTATCAATCTGGCCTGGCGGTATTATCGTTTGTGGTCTTCGCCATCTTTGCCTACGGCGGTATTGAAGCGGTGGGCGGTCTGGTGGATAAAACCGATAAGCCGGAAAAGAACTTCGCCAAAGGGATTGTATTCGCTGCAATTGTTATTTCTATCGGTTATTCACTGGCGATTTTCCTGTGGGGCGTGAGCACTAACTGGCAGCAAATTCTCAGCGACCGTTCGGTTAACCTTGGCAATATTACCTACGTGCTGATGACCAGCCTCGGTTCCACATTGGGCAACGCGCTGCACCTGTCGCCGGAAGCGGCGGCAAGTGTCGGCGTGTGGTTTGCGCGTATTACCGGGTTGTCGATGTTCCTCGCCTATACTGGCGCATTCTTTACCCTCAGCTATTCGCCGCTGAAGGCGATTATTCAGGGCACGCCGAAGGCGCTGTGGCCCGCTTCCATGACGCGGCTGAATGAAAACGGCATGCCGTCGACGGCAATGTGGATGCAGTGCGTGCTGGTGAGTCTGTTTATCCTGCTGGTGTCGTTTGGCGGCGATACCGCATCGGCGTTCTACAACAAACTGACGCTGATGGCGAACGTGTCGATGACTTTGCCGTACCTGTTCCTCGCGCTGGCCTTCCCGTTCTTTAAAGCGCAAACGGGCCTTGAACGCCCATTCGTGATTTTCAAAACCAAAATATCGACCGTGCTGGCGACGAGTGTGGTGGTGCTGGTGGTGACGTTTGCCAACATCTTTACCGTTATTCAGCCGGTGATTGAGGCGGGAGACTGGAGCAGCGCGCTGTGGATGATCGGCGGGCCAATCTTCTTCTCGCTGCTGGCGATGGCGATTTATGAAAACTATCATCGCCGCGTCAACGTTCAGCCGAGTCTGGCGACGGAATAGTGCCCGATGGCGCTACGCTTATCGGGCCTACGATGCAATGGTAGGCCGGGTAAGCGCAGCGCCACCCGGCAGTTTGTTAACGCCTAATCTCAAAAATCGCCGCCGAACGTGGCGGCATCGTGACCGTTAATACGTCATTGTCCCAGGCCGTTGCGTGTTGCACGGTGGATGGATATCCCTGAACTATCTTACCTTTCAGCCCGGTCAGTGGGAGTTCACAGCTCGCCTGATCGCCTTCGCGTCGCCACACCGCCAGCCACACTTTTCCATCCTCGGCCTGCATCCCCAGCGCTACCCACTCGTCGGTGAAGCTCGATAGCCCCAGCGGCCAGAACGGCAGCGCCGTTTTTAGCTGCTGGCGTAGGGTCTTGTAGTAGCGAATCGCATCCTGTACCTGACGGAATCCTTGCCCGGACAGCTCCGCCAGATGGCCGCTCTGGTGTATGCGCAGCAGCATCGCCGACACCTGGTTAAAGATCACCGCCTGCTCATCATCGTCGCGTAGCGGATAGGACCAGATGGCGGCCTGTTCAGGTGTCACCGCCGTTGGCGCGTTGGCGGCAATGGTGGCGTACTTGAGATAATCTTCCTGATCGCTGGTGGACTGAATCGAGCAGCGGCTCAGCATCGCGTAGTCCATGCGCAGACCGCCGCTGCCACAGTTTTCAATAATCAGCTGCGGATAGCGGGCGAAGACCGCATCGAGCCACGCCAGATACGCGCGGTTGTGTTTAAGCAGGCCGTCACCGGCGCTGTCGGCGTGTTGCTCGGTACCGATCCCCGGTTCGATGTTGTAATCCATTTTGATGTAGCCCACGCCGTATTCGGTGACCAGACGGTCAATAACCTCGTCGGCGTGGCGCAGTACCGCCGGACTGGTGAAGTCCAGCTGGTAGCGGCTGCGGTCAAACACTCTCTTACCGTGGCGCATAAAGAACCAGCTGTCGTCGGTTTCCGCCAGCTTCGGCGACTTCACGCCCATCACCTCCAGCTCCAGCCACAGGCCGGGGATCAATCCCTTCTCGCGGATGTAGCCAATCACGTACTGAATGCCTTCCGGGAAACGCTCGGCGCTCGGTTGCCACTGACCCACGCCGTTCCACCATTCGCCTTTGTCATACCAGCCGCAGTCGATGCAGAAGTATTCCGCGCCCGCCTCGGCGGCGGCATCGATAAGCGGCAGCAATTTCGCGGTGGTGGGGTCGCCGAACAGGCAGTTCATATAGTCGTTAAAGATGACGCCCAGCCGTTGGTTATCGTCGTTAACGCGACGGGTGCGGCGGCGGTACTGCGTGAGGGTCGCGATGGCGTCGGTAAAGCCCGATTTTGTCACGCCAACCGCCACCGGCACCGAGCTGAACTCATCGCCCGGCTGTAGGTGTTTAAACCAGTGATGGTAAAACTCGTTCGGTCCGCCGATTTGCAGGTACAGATGGTTGGCCTGATCGCCAATCTCCCAGTGCCAGGAGCCGTTGTGCTCAATCTGCCAGAACAGGCCTGCGCCAGTGTGTTTATCTTCCAGATAGCCCATCGGCAGGTACTCTTTGCTCGACCACGCTCCGGTGTTGGTGTAGTGCAACGGCTTGGATGAGCGCTGCAGTCCCTTCTGGATGCATGGCATAAAGCCCAGTTCGTCGAAGGTATATTGCCGCCACTGTAGCTCGCGGGTCCAGCTGTTGTGGGGAATGTGCAGGCTAAAATTGTCGCCCCAGTTTTTGGCGCTCTCTTTCTCGATGCCGTTAATCACAAAGCTGGAGAGGTACTCAACCGTAAACGGCGCATTGCCCTGGTTGCGGATGACGCTCCAGCTTCGCAGCAGTGAGAGCCGGGTATAAAACTGATAGTGTACTTCTACCTCGGCGGCGGTATTCCTATCGAACAGCGTAAATACCAGCTTGCGGCCATCGGCGTTGCGGGTATCTTGATGCTGGCGATAGCGAAGCGTATAGCCAGGCGCGGTGGCGGTGAAGCCCGCGCCGTGGCGCTCCAGCGGCTTATCAAGGCCGGAGATGTTTACCTCCACCAGGTTAAAACGCGACAGTTCATCGGCGTTGTGTCCGAGGGTTTCAGCATCGAACGGTAGGGCGGAAAAGTGCAGCAGGCGCGCCCGATCTTGTAAATCAAAGACCATGGTGATGCCGTTTTCAATCACGGTAAATAAGGCTGACATAGCGACTCCTGAATGACAGAGTTAAGCCGCAGGCGCGGGTTGCAGCACCCGGTTGCCTGAAAGCGTAAAGACGGAAATAACGGTGAAGCACAGGGCGATGGCGCCAAGGATGGTGTAGGACTCTTTAAAACCCATCACGTCGTACATGTTGCCGATGGCAGTGCTCATAAAAATCTGGCTGAACTGTTTGGCGAACTGGAAGCCAATCAGGTAGACGGTGGCGGAGAGCCGCCAGTCGAAGTTGGCAGAGATGTATTTCAGCGTGGCGATAATCAGAATTGAGCTTTCAAAGCCGTGCAGCAGCTTCATGGTGGATATCAGGATCGGGCCAGTGGCCATCGCGCTGCCGATAATGCGGAACGCCATGATAAAGCCGCAGTAGAGCAGGGCGTTCTTCGGCCCGATGCGGTTGACGATCGCCGGGGCGAAGAACATGGTTAACGCGTCGAGGAAGATTTGCACCGTGTAGAGGTAGCCAAACACTTCCGCGCCGCGTTCACGGGTTTCGAAGAAGCTGCTGTAGTAAACGGCAAACTGCTGGTCGTAGGTTTCATATACCGCGCCGACGCCCACCATGTAGAGTACCAGGAACCAGAAGCGGCGGGTTTTCAGCAGGGCGAACACGTCGCCGCGATCGATCTTCAGACGCTGTGGATGCAGCGCGTCCATACTGCCCTGCTGGCCAGGACGGAAGAAGCACAGTAGTACCGCCAGCACCAGGCCCGCGCAGCTGGCCATGATAAAGATATAATCGGGATTGATGGCAAACAGCTTGCCGGAGATAAACGTTCCGACCGCCGCGCCGATGCCGCCCCACATTCTGGCGCGGCCAAATTCGAAGCCTTCGAGGCGCGAGACTTTATCGATCCACGCTTCGCAAATCCCGCAGCCGCAACCAAACGCCAGGCCGATAAACGCGCCGCCCGCCAGGGCCCCGGCGATGATGTTGATTTTCAGCAGCGGCGCGAAAACGAAGATCCACCACGGAGCGAAGGCGATCATCAGACCGGCCAGCATCCACATCAGATGCTTACGGAAATTGAGCTTGTCGGCCAGTATGCCGAAAACCGGCTGGAAGACCACGGCCACGATGGCGATGCAGGTATACACCATGCCGACTTCCGTGGAATCGATGCCGATTTTTTCCGTGAGCCACAGCGACAGCCAGGGGAAGCAGGCCCCCCAGCAGATGAAGAAAAAGAGAAACCAGATGCTGGAGAGCAGGTAGTTCTCTTGCTTAACACCCTTTGCCAGTAACATATAAAACCTCATTTTTAGTAAACAAGATGCTGTTACTTTAAAAATTAACCCGTGCTCAGGGAAAGAAAGCCGTTGGCGAAGCGTGAATACGATCATGTTTAGCCGCGATCTGAGCAATATTTTTCATGCAGATAGCGGCATTATCCATACATGGCAGCGCGTTGCCGTGGGGGGCTGGAAATTGGTCGTTGCGGTGAAAAGCGCATAAAACTATAGTGAACAAAAATTTGTTTCTTTTTGGGAGTATCATGACGAAGCCGGTCAGGATCAGAAGTATTGCCGAGGCGTGCGGGCTTTCCGTTGCTGCAGTGTCCCGGGCGCTAAAAGGGCAGCCGGGGCTTAAAGAGGAGACCCGCCAGCGGGTGATGGCGGTGGCGCAGGAGATGGGGTATGACTTTTCTCGTCTGCGCGGCGATAAGGTAAAACGCGTGCTGTTTTTGCTCCATCGTCAGCATGATATCGCCCGCGCGCTGCCGTTTTACTCGCTGCTGCTGCTGGGCGTGGAAGATCACTGCCGCGAAAAAGGGATCGCGATGAGCTTTCTGTCGATCGGCCCCGGCGATAACGTTGAGGAGCAGATCGCGCTACATCATCCCGACGCGCTGATCTGCGCAGGTTACTTTGAAAGCACGCTGATTATGGCCGTACAGAAAACCCAACTGCCGATGGTGCTGGTTGATCTGTGGGCGCCGGGCTTGCCGTGCGTTAACGTCGATAATCAGCGTGGTGGTTATCTGGCGACGCGTCACCTGATAGACACGGGCCGCAGGAGGATTGCTTTCCTCGCCAGCACGGCCACGCACTACAGTATTCGCCAGCGTGAGAAGGGTTACCGTCAGGCGCTGTACGAGTCGCAAATGATAATGCCGCCGGAGTATGAAGTGATCGCCTCGCCGCTGGTGGATACCAGCCAGTCGCTGATCGCGGCGATGAACGAGCTACTGTCGCTGACGGAGCCGCCGGACGCCATTTTTGCCTACAACGACGTGACAGCGATTGCCGCGATGAATATCTGCGAACAGCGCGGGTTCCGTGTACCGCAGGATATTGCGATTGTCGGCTTTGACGATATTGAGCCCGCCGCCTGGAGCCGTCCGGCGCTAACTACCATCGCGGTAGATAAACATCAGTTGGGCTACCGGGCGGTAGGGCTGCTGTTGGAAGAGGCCACGGCGGCAGATGAGATGCTACCGGTGACGCTGGTGGTGAGAGGCAGCACAGGAAAAGTCAGGAAGAGCACTCAATAAACAATCAGCATCTAACGGTGCTGGGGAGAGGTATTCTGGCACAGAGCTAAACCCTCACCCCAGCCCTCTCCCTTTGCAAGGGAGAGGGTGCGCACCGAGCCCCTTTGTTACAGGCTGCCTGGCGTGCGGCTGGCGCGGCCCGTTGAGGTCAGCGTAGTGGCGGATTTCTTACCGTTCAAACTTTCCAGACGCATCTGGAACGGTGGGAACGGCATATCAATACCGTGCTCGCGGAAGCCCGCCAGAATCAGCTGGTGCAGCTCGTGGCGCAGCGGCATACGGTGGCCCATCTCGGCGGCGTAGATACGCAGCTCGAAAATCTGAATCCCCTGCTGTAAATCCACAAGGAACGCTTCCGGCGCAGGTGTGTCAATCACCAGCGAGCAGCGGTGCGCGGCGGTTAACAGGATTTGCGCCACCTCTTCGCTGTTGGCATCCGACGGGGCCGGAATACTCAGCACCACGCGGGTCACCGAATCCGACAGCGACCAGTTGATGAACTGCTCGGTGATAAAGGCCTTGTTCGGCACGATAATCTCTTTGCGGTCCCAGTCGCTGATGGTGGTGGCGCGGGTGTTGATTTTGGTCACGCTGCCGGTCAGGTCGCGAATGGTGACCGTATCGCCAATACGAATCGGCTTCTCAAACAGGATGATCAGGCCGGAGATAAAGTTGGCGAAAATCTCCTGTAATCCAAAGCCGAGACCGACACCGAGCGCGGCGACCAGCCACTGCAGCTTCGACCACTCAATGCCAATCATCGAGAACCCAACCAGCCCGCCTATCAGCAGCAGCAGATATTTGGTGATGGTGGTAATGGCATAGCCGGTGCCCGGTGTCAGCGACAGGTGCTGCAGAATCGCCAGTTCCAGCAGCGCGGGGAGGTTACGCACCAGTTGGGTGGTGATAATCAGCACCAGAATGGCGATGAGCACGGCGCCGAGGGTAATCGGTTCAATGCTCTCCACGCCCTGCACCGTTGAGGTCACGTCCCACAGCGAAATGTTTTCGAGGAAGCCAAACGCCGAGTGGATTTCCGACCAAAGGATGATCACCGACACCAGCGCGATCAGCATCAGAATGGAGCGTACCAGACGCAGCGACTGCTCGCTGATGGTATCGAGGTTCACTTCGCTCACCTCCTGCTCGGCAGACCCTTCCAGGCTGGTGGCATGCGTTTCTTCCTCGCCGCGGGCGCGGTGCGCCAGCATTTCGGCACGCTTGTGTTTAGCG
This sequence comes from Kluyvera sp., assembly GCF_965301105.1. Taxonomy (NCBI): domain Bacteria; kingdom Pseudomonadati; phylum Pseudomonadota; class Gammaproteobacteria; order Enterobacterales; family Enterobacteriaceae; genus Kluyvera; species Kluyvera sp. The sequence goes on along the minus strand of NZ_CBDKZX010000019.1, from coordinate 27,108 downwards.
CGGTCAAAGGCCAGACGGCGGCGTTGGATCAGCATCCAGCGGCGGATGACGTGGTAAATCACCAGCAGCAGGAACCAGATGGCTACCGAGGTCTCCAGGCGCGCCAGCAGAGCCTGCGCGGTGGCGAGGTAGCCCACGGCGGCGGCGAAAATGGCGATCAGCGGCGCGCCGGTCATCAGGTTCCACAGCAGCAGGTTGATGCGGTTTTCACCGTTGCCTTCTTTGTCGAGATAGAGCGGAATTCCGGCGCGCTTCAGGCTGAGCGTGACCACCGCTAGCGCGCCGCAGATCAGGATAAAGCACAGCCTACCGAGCGATGCGGAGAACTCACGGTCGTTGAGATTATCGAACATGATCAGCGCCATAATCAGCGGCACGATAAGCCCGATGCTCATCAGGTAATAGCGCATGGCGCGCGCCACGCGGAGCTGCGGCCAGCCAAAGTGAACAATAAACAGGCCGTTGGTACGGGCGAAGGCGGCGCAAATCATCACCACCCACAGGAGCGGCACGGTGGCGGTGACGCCGTCGCCTATCGCCACGGCAAGCGGGTAGGGCCACGCCTCCTGCAGACCATAGCCCAGCGTTGCCCACAGCACCGGCAGCGGCGATGCCACCAGAATCGACCAGAACACCGTGCGCATGGTCAGCCAGAAGTGGTCCTGGGTGACTTTGCCGACGCGGGCGCTGGAACGCTCCAGGAAGCGCGTGAAGTGTTTACGGGAGCTGATGCTGAAGCCCACCAACAGCAGCGCTCCGAAGAGCGGGAACAGCGTCTGACGGCTGGTGAGCATCATCATGGTGGCCTTGCCGAGCTGGCTGAAGGTGTCGAGCGAAATCAGCCGGCGCAGGTCCTGCACAATTTCAATCGGCCAACTGAAGTCGATAGGCCGCACGTCGGAGGTCCAGAACAGATAGCGGTGAGTGGCTTCATTCACCTCTTTGAGCGCGTCTTCCAGCTGGCTGTTGGAGACTTTCAGTTTCGTCAGTTCAAGAATCAACGTGTCGCCGCCCTGCAGCAGCGAGTTCAGCAACTCGCGCTGGGTGCGCAGCTGGGCTTCCAGAATGCGATTTTCTTCGCTGGTCAACGGCTGGCCGTCAGCCTGGCGAATTTGTCGCAGCTGCGGCTGCTTATTGAGCAGATCTTCATAACGTAAACGGTGAACGCGCAGCTGCGCCATTTCGGTATCGAGCTGCTGCGGCTTCGGCATCTCCGGCAGACGTGCAACCTGCGCGCGCAGGGCTTCGCCCAGCAGATTGGAGGAACCGAGCCATTGCGACTGTTCGCGCAGGGTGTTCAGCGCCTGGCGTACCTGCAGCGTCTGGTTAGCCGCCTGCCGCTGCTGGGAAGCGACCAGATCCATGCGCTGCGCCTGCTGGTTTAACGCCTGGGAAAGCTCACGGTTGATTCTGAACTGTTCCACGATACTAGCCGGCAGGTTTTCGCTGTTTTCCGCCAGCAATTCGGTGCTTTCCAGCGCGCGTTCCGCTTCGCGCTGGCGCTGACTGTTAAGCTGATTGCGTAAAGCCTGCAGGTAGGCGTCGAGCTGTTCGCCCTGCTTTTGCGCCAGCTCTGAGCGCATGCGCGCCAGTTCCTGGCGGTTATTGGCGGAAAGCTGCGCCAGCTCCAGCTCATCAACCAGCGCCTTCAGCTTGCTGGCATCGGCCTGCAGGCTCAGATTTTGTGCCTGCGCCAGCGGCGTATTGCCGGTCTGGGTGCCGATGCGGCGTTCAACGTCGTTGAGTTGGCGGCGGGCGTCGGTCTGCTGCTGCGGTAACTGGTTGAGGGAGTCGGCAATATCGCGGGCGCGTTCCTGCTCCTGCTGAGCCTGGCGACTTTTTTCCAGCAGCTGGCTGCTGACCTGCAAAATCTCCTGGTTCAGCGCGTCGGTGGTCATGCCGTCCGGCACCTGACGTGGTTCATCACGCAGATTGTTGAGCTGATTACGCAGCGTCTGGGAGAGTTTGGGGAAGTTGTCGATAACCTGCTGGTACTGCGCGGCACGTTCGAGCGAGCCTTTCTGCTCCTCCAGCGCGGTGAGGGCGCTTTGCAGCGCCTCGACGGTATCAGGCTGAGCGGGCTTCGCCGCTTTCGCCTGTTCTAATTCCTGGGCAATTTGCCGGGCGTTGGGGGCGGTCGCTGCGAACGCCCCCTGGCTGAGGCACCAGGCCATCAGTAAAGTGATAATCAGGCGCACGTCAGACCCTTATTTGGTTATTAGCTTTTTTCTTGCGTGTCGTCAGCCTGTGGGGCGACGTCCTGCTCTACCACGGTTTCTGCAACAGCTTCAACAACTGCTTCCGGTTCGGCTACCGCTTCGGTAGAGACGGCCAGCGGCTCGCCCAGACGGGTGACGGAGAGGTTTTGCAGATGCTCAACCAGCGTCACTTTGCCCGGCGCAAACAGGTTGATGACCGTTGAGCCCAGCTTAAAGCGGCCCATTTCCTGGCCCTTCAGCAGCGCAACGGAGCCTTCCTGATCGCCCGCCGGGTAGGTCCAGCGTTTGATGATGCCTTCGCGCGGCGGGGTGACGGTGCCGGCCCACACGGTTTCGATGCTGCCTACGATGGTCGCACCCACCAGAATCTGCGCCATTGGGCCGAATTCGGTGTCGAACAGGCAGATAACGCGTTCGTTACGAGCAAACAGGTTCGGTACGTTCTGCGCGGTCAGGTGGTTGACGGAGAACAGATCGCCCGGCACGTAGATCATTTCGCGCAGGATACCGTTGCACGGCATGTGGACGCGGTGATAGTCGCGCGGCGACAGATAGGTGGTGGCGAAGGTGCCGTTGCGGAACAGGTCGGCCATGATGTAGTTGCCGGCCAGCAACGCTTCCAGCGAATAGTTGTGGCCCTTCGCCTGCAAAATTTTGTCGTCTTCAATGGCGCCAAGCTGGCTGATCGCGCCGTCGGCGGGCATCACCAGTACGCTTGGGTCGGTGTTGACCGTGCGGACGTCTTCACGCAGCGGACGAACGAAGAAATCGTTAAAGGTGCGGTAGCTGGCGGTATCCGGCTTCTGCGCCTCTTTCATATCGACCTTGTAGAACTTCACGAACAGATCGATAACCAGTTTGGTCAGCCATCCCGCTCGTTTGCTCGCACCCCAGCCTGCGAGACGCGTAAGCCACAGTTTAGGCAGAATGTATTGCAGTGAAAGTTTAAACGAGTTTAACAAGGTAGCCTCCAGGCCATTATGTGTCGATCCTGATCCAACGCCAGGCGTCGGATCTTTAAAGAAAAGCGGCCGATTCTAGCGAGAGTTGACGCAAATGTCAGTCGGCAAAATCATAGTTCTCAATTATCGATGTCTGAAAAGTTTTTACGCGTTTTTACCTGCGCCATGGTTTCCAGAATGCGGTGATAATTTTCAAAACGCGTCTCGGCGATCTTCCCTTCCTCTACGGCTTCGCGGATGGCGCAGCCTGGGTCGGTGTCGTGTTTACAGTCGCGGTATTTACAGTGGCCGAGATAGTCATGGAATTCGACAAACCCGTTGGTGATTTGTTCCGGATCGAGGTGCCATAGGCCAAATTCACGTACGCCGGGGGAGTCAATCACGTCGCCGCCGTGCGGGAAGTGATACAGGCGCGCCGCGGTGGTGGTGTGCTGGCCCAGACCTGAGACGTCGGATACGTCATTGGTCAGAATGCGGTCGTCGTTCAGTCCCAGCAGAGCGTTCAGCAGGCTCGATTTTCCGACGCCAGACTGCCCGGCAAAAATACTGATGCGGTTAGTCAGCGCTTCTTCCAACGGTTTCAGGCCATCCTGAGTATGGCTGGACGCCATCAGAACGGTATAGCCAATCTTGCGGTAGATATCCATCTGCTCGTTGACGAACGCCATGCCTTCATCGTCCAGCAGATCGATTTTATTCAGCACCAGCAGCGGCTCGACGTTGAGCGTTTCGCAGGCCACCAGATAACGGTCGATAATATTCAGCGACAGCTCCGGCAAAATGGCGGAGACGATGACGATCTGATTAATATTGGCGGCGATCGGCTTCACGCCGTCGTAAAAGTCCGGGCGGGTGAGTACCGAAGTACGCTCGTGAACCGCTTCGACGATCCCTTTTACGTTGACGCCTTCAGCAGCGGCTTTCCCCGGACGCCAGACGACGCGGTCACCGGTGACCAGCGAACGGATAGTGCGGCGGATGTTGCAGCGGTGGGTTTCGCCATCGGCGGACTCCACGTCGGCGTGCATCCCAAAGCGGCTGATGACGATGCCTTCGGCGGCTTCGCCAAACAGATTATCGTCGTAATCGGGCTTCTCCGCGGCTGTTGTCAGGCGGCGCTGGTGGTTAGCCTTAACGCGGCGCTGCTGACCTTTGGAGAGTTTATTTTTACTCAATCGTGCTGACTCCTGGTCGCCCATATCGGGCAAAACCTCTATGATACACGCTAATTAATACTAGTTAACCTACCGCGGCAGGTATGACAAGAAGGGTGGAAAATAGCATGAGTGCAGATGAAAACAACCTGATTTGGATCGATCTGGAGATGACTGGCCTGGATCCCGAGCGCGATCGCATTATTGAAATCGCTACGCTGGTGACCGACGCGCAGCTCAATATCCTGGCGGAAGGGCCAACCATCGCTGTCCATCAGTCTGATGCTCAACTGGCGCTGATGGATGACTGGAACGTGCGTACCCATACCGGCAGCGGCCTGGTGGATCGCGTGAAGGCTAGCACTATGGGCGACCGTGAAGCCGAACTGGCGACGCTGGAGTTCCTCAAGCAGTGGGTTCCGGCGGGCAAATCGCCCATCTGCGGCAACAGCATCGGTCAGGACCGTCGCTTCCTGTTTAAATACATGCCGGAGCTGGAGGCCTACTTCCACTACCGCTATCTGGACGTGAGCACGCTGAAAGAGCTGGCGCGTCGCTGGAAGCCGGAAATTCTGCCGGGCTTTAAAAAGCAGGGCACTCACCAGGCGATGGATGATATTCGCGAGTCGGTGGCGGAGCTGGCCTACTATCGTGAGCATTTTATTCAACTTTAAGGTGAAAACGGGGTGAATCGGCGTTAAAGTAATCAACCTGCCGATTTATCCAGCAGTTGAACGAATTTTTTAAAAAATCGCTTCAGGGGGGGTTGCAGGGGGAAAGAATTCTCGTATAATGCGCCTCCCGTAACGAAGCAGAAATGCGAATTACGACAGCAACAAAAATTGCCAGATTTTGCGGGAATAGCTCAGTTGGTAGAGCACGACCTTGCCAAGGTCGGGGTCGCGAGTTCGAGTCTCGTTTCCCGCTCCAAATTTTCTTCCAGAATAAAATCACTTCCACAACGCAATCAGTCGTTGAGGTTGTTTTTTTCATTTCCGAAATACTCTTGTAAACAGACTTATCCACAGGCTGTCATCAGCTTCTTCGCCCGCTGATGTTATTAAGATTTTTACAAATAAAATTATCTCATTGATATATATGGAAATATATCATTTCAAAATGTTAGCGAGATCGCTTGACGAACTTTGGCGTGTTGAAACGCAATGTCTTTTTATTTTTACTCACAGGCTGTGAATAGATTACGCGTCGCGCGGCAGACCTTTTTCCACCACCCTTACCAGACGCTGTTTCTTCGGTAGCTGGACCTCTATCGCTCCCTCATTACGACGCGCAATTTGCTGCGCAATCGCCCATGTTATGTGCTCATCGAGAAGTGGGTGCTCACCTCGGCGACTCTCCAGCGCGTTAAGCGCGGCTTCGCTCCACGGTGCGTTGCCCAGTGCGACGGCAATATTGCGCAGCCAGCGCAGGTGGCCGATGCGCCGAATAGCGGAACCTTCGGTCACTTTCAGAAAATGGGCTTCACTCCAGGCGAACAGTTCAACCAGCTCAGGGGCGTGAAGCGCTTTGCGCGGGCTGAAGTCAGCTTCGTCGGTAAGCTGTGAGAAGCGGTTCCATGGGCAGATTAGCTGACAGTCGTCACAGCCGTAAATACGATTGCCCAATAGTGGACGAAATTCTTCCGGGATCGCCCCTTCCAGTTCAATGGTCAGGTAAGAGATGCAGCGGCGAGCGTCGACGGTATAAGGCTCAACGATCGCCCCTGTAGGGCAGATGGTCATGCAGGCCACGCAGCGCCCGCACTCTTCGGCCACCGGTTGGTCGACGGGCAGCGGAATATCCACCAACAGTTCACCAAGGAAAAAGAACGATCCGGCGTCGCGGTTGAGGATAAGTGAGTGCTTACCTGTCCAGCCGATGCCCGCTTTTTCCGCTAATGGGCGCTCAAGAACAGGCGCCGAGTCGACAAACGGTCTAAAATTCAGCGAGACGCACTGTTCCTGAATCATTTCGCCGAGCTTTTTAAGGCGGTTACGCAACAGCTTATGATAATCACGCCCCAGGGCATAACGGCTGACGTAACCGAGTTCGGGGTTTTTCAGCGTGCGGGCAAAGGCTGCATTGGCGGGAAGGTAGTTCATGCGAACGCTAATCACCCGGAGCGTTCCGGGTTGCAGTTCGTGCGGGCGAGCGCGCATCATTCCGTGCCGCGCCATCCATTCCATCTCGCCGTGGTATTGTTTATCCAGCCATGCCTGCAGTTTGGGCTCGGAGGCGCTGAGATCGGTATCGGTGATGCCGACCTGCTGAAAGCCCAGTTCAGTGCCCCACAGTTTGATTTGTTGCGCTAATTGATTGAGATCGAGGGGCTGTGACATGACGGACCATACATTGACAAGAAACCCCCAAAGTATACCACACTCCATTTGGCCTGCGGATGCGCTGCGTCGCGCCGAAAAAACGGCGGCAGCGGATCTCGGCATCTCCCTTTATGAACTCATGCAACGCGCCGGTCAGGCGGCGTTTGAGGTGGCCCGCGCGGCGTATCCCGACTCTCGCCACTGGCTGATGCTTTGCGGCCATGGCAATAACGGCGGCGACGGCTACGTGGTCGCGCGCCTGGCACAGGCGGCGGGGATTCGTGTCACGCTGCTGGCGCAGGATAGCGAAAAACCGCTGCCGGACGAGGCGCACGCCGCCCGCGAGGCTTGGCTGGAAGCGGGCGGCGTTATCCACGCGGCGGATATCCCGTGGCCAGAGGATACCGATCTGATTATCGATGGCTTACTGGGTACCGGGCTGCAAAATGCGCCACGTGACCCCATCGCAGGCCTGATAGCGCAAGCGAATTGTTTCCCGGCGCCGATTATCGCGCTGGATATTCCCTCCGGGCTTAACGCCCAGACCGGCGCGACGCCGGGTGTGGTGATTAATGCTGCGCACACCATCACGTTTATTGCTCTGAAACCGGGGCTGTTGACCGGTAAAGCGCGCGATGTGGTCGGCACGCTGCACCATCATGCGCTGGGATTAGACTCCTGGCTGGCTGAGCACCCCACCACCATTCGCCGCCTGGATGCCTCGCAACTGGCGCAGTGGCTGACGCCGCGTCGTCCTACTTCGCACAAAGGCGATCACGGTCGTCTGGTGCTGATCGGCGGCGACCACGGCACCGCCGGGGCCATCCGCATGGCCGGTGAGGCGGCGCTGCGGGCGGGGGCTGGCCTGGTGCGTGTACTCACCCGTGCGGAAAACGTCGTGCCGATTATCACCGCTCGCCCAGAACTGATGGTGCATGAGCTGACGCCGCAGCTGCTTGATGAAAGCCTGGAATGGGCTGATGTGGTGGTGATTGGCCCCGGCTTGGGTCAGGCTGAGTGGGGCAAACAGGCGCTGCGCAAAGTGGAAAACATCCGTAAACCGACGCTTTGGGACGCCGACGCTTTGAACCTGCTGGCATTCAATCCGGATAAACGTCACAATCGCGTGATCACGCCGCACCCCGGCGAGGCCGCGCGTTTGCTCAACTGCCGGGTGGCAGAAATTGAGAGCGATCGCTTACTTTCTGCGCAACGTCTGGTACAACGGTACGGTGGCGTCGTGGTGCTGAAAGGCGCGGGGACGGTGGTGGCTGATGAACACGGCTCGCTCAGTATTATTGACGCCGGAAATGCCGGTATGGCCAGCGGTGGCATGGGCGATGTGCTTTCGGGCATTATTGGCGCATTGCTGGGGCAGGCCTTATCGCCGTATGATGCTGCGTGCGCGGGGTGTATCGCCCACGGCGCGGCGGCAGACAAGCTGGCTGCGCGCTATGGTACCCGCGGAATGCTGGCGACCGATCTCTTTTCCACGCTACGGCGTGTTGTTAACCCGGATGTGATTGACGTAGACCATGATTAATCGAGTGATTCCTTTACCTGACGAGCAGGCAACCCTGGACCTTGGCAACCGAGTGGCGCAGGCCTGCGTCGGCGCGACGGTCATCTATCTGTACGGCGATTTAGGCGCGGGGAAAACCACCTTCAGCCGCGGATTCCTGCAGGCGTTGGGGCATAACGGCAACGTCAAAAGCCCGACCTATACGCTGGTTGAACCGTACCAGCTCGATAACCTGATGGTTTACCATTTTGATCTTTACCGCCTTGCGGATCCCGAGGAGCTCGAATTTATGGGGATCCGCGATTATTTTGCTAACGATGCCATCTGCCTGGTGGAATGGCCGCAACAGGGCGCAGGTGTTCTGCCCGAGCCGGATATCGAAATACACTTAGATTACCAGGCGCAAGGGCGTGAGGCGCGCATTGCCGCGGTCTCCTCATTAGGTGAGTCTCTGCTGGCGCGGTTGGCCGGTTAATTTAAGGGATCCCAGGATGATTTTTCGCGCAAAAGGGTGGTTGATGGCGGCGCTGATGTTGGTGGGCGCACCGGCAATGGCGGCGAGCTTGTCCGATATTCAGGTAGCGAATAGTGAAACGCAGGCGCGGATCACCTTCAGCTTTATGGGCGATCCGGAATATAACTTTAGCCAGGATGACAAACGCAGCGTGGTGCTTGATATCAAGCAAACGGGCGTGATTCAAGGCTTGCCGCTGCGCTTTAGCGGCAACAACCTGGTGAAGGCGATCCGTTCCGGCACGCCGAAAGACGATCAGTCGCTGCGGCTGGTGGTCGATCTCACCGAAAACGGCAAAACCCGCGCGGTGAAGCAGCAAAACGGCGCGAATTACACCGTGGTGTTTACCATTAACGCCGACGTTCCACCGCCTCCACCGCCGCCTGTCGTCGCGAAGCGCGTGGAAACGCCAGTCGTCACGCCGGCACCGGTACCAAGCCAGCCCGCGCGCAACCCGTTTAGCGGCAACAGCAGCAATAGCGGCAGCAGCTTCAGCACGGAACGTCAGCCGGCGATTGCCAGCAATACCACGCCGGCACCGCGTCCGGCGGCCCGTGCGCGCAGCGTTTCCGGTGATAAAGTGATCATCGCGATCGACGCCGGTCACGGCGGCCAGGATCCGGGGGCGATTGGCCCTGGCGGTACGCGCGAGAAGAATGTCACCATCGCTATTGCCCGAAAACTCAGAGCGTTGCTCAACGACGATCCGATGTTTAAAGGCGTGTTGACTCGCGACGGCGACTATTTTATTTCTGTGATGGGCCGCTCCGACGTGGCACGTAAGCAGAACGCCTCCTTCCTGGTATCCATTCACGCGGACGCCGCGCCAAACCGCGACGCTACCGGCGCGTCGGTCTGGGTGCTCTCTAACCGTCGCGCCAACAGCGAGATGGCGGGCTGGCTCGAACAGCATGAGAAACAGTCTGAGCTGCTGGGCGGCGCGGGCGACGTGCTGGCAAACAGCCAGGCCGATCCGTATCTGAGCCAGGCGGTGCTGGATCTGCAATTCGGCCATTCCCAGCGTGTAGGGTATGATGTGGCGACCAACGTCATCAGCCAGCTGCAGCGCGTCGGTAATCTGCATAAGCGTCGTCCTGAACACGCCAGCCTCGGTGTGCTGCGTTCGCCGGATATTCCGTCGATCCTGGTTGAGACCGGCTTTATCAGTAACAGCAGCGAAGAGCGCCTGCTGGATAGCGATGACTATCAGCAGAAAATTGCTGAAGCCATTTATAACGGTTTACGTAACTATTTTACGGCGCATCCGATACAATCCGGCCCTCGTGACGAACAGTCGCAGACCGCCAGCGCCGCATCATCCAACAGGACGCTTGTTAACTAAGGAGTTTTCATGCCGATTCAGGTTTTACCGCCGCAGCTTGCGAACCAGATTGCCGCGGGTGAAGTGGTTGAGCGGCCTGCCTCGGTAGTGAAAGAACTGGTGGAGAACAGTCTCGATGCGGGGGCAACCCGCATCGATATTGATATCGAACGCGGTGGAGCAAAGCTTATCCGCATCCGCGATAACGGCTGCGGTATTAAGAAAGATGAGCTGGCGCTGGCGCTGGCGCGTCATGCGACCAGCAAAATTGCCTCGCTTGACGATCTGGAAGCGATCATCAGCCTCGGTTTTCGCGGCGAAGCGCTGGCGAGTATCAGTTCGGTCTCGCGGCTGACGCTGACCTCGCGCACTGAACAGCAGCAGGAAGCCTGGCAGGCGTACGCGGAAGGCCGCGACCAGGACGTCACCGTTAAACCGGCTGCCCATCCGGTCGGCACGACGCTGGAAGTGCTGGATCTCTTCTACAACACACCCGCGCGGCGCAAGTTTATGCGCACCGAAAAAACCGAATTCAATCATATCGATGAGATCATTCGCCGCATTGCGCTGGCGCGCTTCGATGTGAGCTTCAACCTGACCCACAATGGCAAAATGATTCGCCAGTATCGCGCGGTAACAGAAGGGGCGCCGAAAGAACGCCGTCTGGGAGCCATTTGCGGCGTACCGTTCCTGGAACAGGCGCTGGCGATTGAGTGGCAGCACGGCGACCTGGCGATGCACGGCTGGGTGGCCGACCCGAAACACACTACCGCCGCGCTGGCTGAAATTCAGTATTGCTATGTTAACGGTCGCATGATGCGCGACCGGCTGATTAACCACGCCATTCGACAGGCCTGTGAAGACAAGCTCGGCGCAGATCAGCAGCCCGCGTTTGTGCTGTATCTGGAGATTGATCCGCACCAGGTGGATGTGAACGTCCATCCGGCTAAACACGAGGTGCGTTTCCATCAGTCGCGTCTGGTGCATGACTTTATCTATCAAGGCGTGTTGAGCGTGCTGCAACAACAGCTGGACGCGCCGTTGCCCTTAGTGGAAGACGATGAACCCGCCCCGCGCGCGCTGCCGGAAAACCGCGTCGCGGCTGGGCGTAATCAGTTTGCCGAACCGGCGGTGGCGCGCGAGCCGGAAGCGCCGCGCTATCAACCCGCTTCCAGCGGTAGTCGTAGCGGCGGCGCCAACTGGCCGAACGCGCAGCCGGGCTACCAGAAACAGCAGGGGGCACTCTATCGCCAACTGCTGGATACGCCGGTAAATCGCCCGGAACCAGCGAAACCCGTGGCTGAAAACCTGGCGGGGCACAGCCAAAGTTTTGGCCGTGTGCTGGCTATCATTGATGAGCGCTGCGCGCTGCTGGAGCGTGACGGTAAGCTTAATCTGCTGTCGTTACCGGTCGCAGAACGCTGGCTGCGTCAGGCGCAACTCACTCCCGGCGGGGCCACCATTTGCGCCCAGCCGTTGCTCATTCCTCTGCGCCTGAAAGCGTCAGAGAACGAGCGGAAAACCCTGGAAAATGCGCGGGAAATGCTGGGCCAGTTGGGCATCGAAATCCTGCTGGAAGGGCAGCACGTCACGATTCGCGCCGTGCCTTTACCCTTACGACAACAAAATTTACAAATCTTGATTCCTGAACTGATAGGCTACCTGGTGGAGAAAACTCAGGTTGATGCCGGTAACGTGGCGCAGTGGTTGGCCCGTCATCTGGCAAGCGACCACGCGCAGTGGAATACCGCGCAGGCCATCGCGATGCTGGCTGACGTTGAACGTCTTTGCCCGCAGCTGGTCAAAGCTCCGCCGGGTGGTTTGTTACAACCCGTTGATTTAGATTCTGCGATGAACGCCCTGAGACATGAGTGACGTAACCGAGGCGAGCCTGCCTAAGGCAATTTTTTTGATGGGGCCGACTGCCTCGGGCAAAACGGCGTTAGCCATTGAGCTGCGTAAAGTTTTGCCAGTAGAGTTGATTAGTGTGGATTCCGCCCTCATCTATCGAGGGATGGATATCGGTACTGCAAAGCCGAGCGCGGAAGAGCAGCTTGCTGCCCCGCATCGGTTGATGGATATCCTTGACCCTGCGCAGGCCTATTCGGCGGCGGATTTTCGTCGTGATGCGCTGGCGCAGATGGCCGAGATCACTGCCGCAGGGAAAATTCCGCTGCTGGTCGGTGGAACAATGTTGTATTTCAAGGCGTTGCTTGAAGGTTTATCACCGCTGCCCTCGGCTGACCCGGAAGTCCGGGCCCGCATTGAGCAGCAGGCAGCAGAGCGAGGATGGGGAGCGCTGCACCAGCAGCTACGGGAAATTGACCCCGTTGCCGCCGAGCGCATTCATCCGAATGATCCGCAAAGACTTTCCCGAGCACTGGAAGTTTTTTTCATTTCGGGTAAAACTTTAACGGAGCTGACGCAAACGTCAGGAGACGCTCTGCCCTACAAGGTGCATCAGTTCGCCATCGCCCCGGCGAGCCGTGAACTGCTCCATCAGCGCATTGAGCAGCGTTTTCATCAGATGTTGGCTTCGGGTTTTGAAGCAGAAGTGCGGGCGCTATTTGCCCGTGGAGATTTGCATACGGACATGCCTTCCATTCGTTGTGTGGGATATCGCCAGATGTGGTCATACCTTGAAGGCGAAATTACCTATGATGAAATGGTTTATAGAGGAGTTTGTGCCACGAGACAGCTAGCCAAGCGCCAGGTGACGTGGTTACGCGGTTGGGAAGGGGTTCACTGGTTAGATAGTGAACAGCCGGAGCAGGCGTTTAACCAACTATTACAGGTAGTGGGTGCTAGTGTAGACTGAATGTGTACAATTGAGTCGTATCGTGCGCAATTTTCGGAATCGTAAGGTTCATACGCAACATCGTTCGGGCTGTATCAAAGCAGATAACGCAGAAGCGGCTTGAGGGATGGCGTGTATAAGTACAAATAAGCATATAAGGAAAAGAGAGAATGGCTAAGGGGCAATCTTTACAAGATCCGTTCCTGAACGCATTGCGTCGGGAACGTGTTCCAGTTTCTATTTATTTGGTGAATGGTATTAAGCTGCAAGGGCAAATTGAGTCTTTCGATCAGTTCGTGATCCTGTTGAAAAACACGGTCAGCCAGATGGTCTATAAGCACGCAATTTCTACCGTTGTTCCGTCCCGTCCGGTTTCCCATCACAGCAACAATGCTGGCGGCGGCACCGGTAGCAACTACCATCACGGTAGCAACGCGCAGGGTTCTGCACAGCAAGACAGCGAAGAAACCGAATAAGGTTGATGGCTGTTAATCCATGTCGGGGAGCCAGCATGTCTGGGTTCCCCGCTGGTATTTCAGGAGATATAACGCTTGTTTGACCGTTATGACGCCGGTGAGCAGGCGGTGCTGGTACACATCTATTTTACGCAAGACAAAGATATGGAAGACCTCCAGGAGTTTGAATCTCTGGTCTCTTCCGCCGGTGTCGAAGCAATGCAGGTGATTACTGGTAGCCGTAAAGCGCCGCACCCAAAATATTTTGTTGGTGAAGGTAAGGCTGTCGAGATTGCGGAAGCCGTCAAAGCGACAGGTGCTTCCGTTGTGCTGTTCGATCACGCACTAAGCCCAGCACAGGAGCGTAACCTTGAGGCCCTGTGTCAATGCCGGGTTATCGACCGTACCGGTCTGATCTTAGATATTTTTGCTCAGCGTGCGCGTACCCATGAAGGTAAGCTGCAGGTTGAGCTGGCGCAGTTGCGCCATCTGGCAACGCGTCTTGTGCGTGGCTGGACGCACCTTGAAAGACAAAAAGGCGGGATTGGTTTGCGCGGCCCGGGTGAAACCCAGCTCGAAACCGACCGTCGTTTGCTGCGTAACCGCATTATGCAAATCCTCTCGCGCATTGAGCGCGTGGAGAAACAGCGCGAGCAGGGGCGACGCTCGCGCGTGAAGGCCGATGTTCCGACGGTATCGCTGGTGGGATACACCAACGCCGGGAAATCGACGCTGTTTAACCACATCACGCAGGCAGAGGTCTACGCCGCTGACCAGCTGTTTGCCACCCTTGATCCGACGCTGCGTCGTATAGACGTGACGGATGTGGGTGAAACGGTGCTGGCCGATACCGTAGGCTTTATTCGCCACCTGCCACATGACCTGGTGGCGGCATTTAAGGCCACATTGCAGGAAACGCGCGAAGCCACGCTGCTGCTGCACGTGATTGACGCCGCGGACGTTCGTGTGCAGGAAAACATCGATGCGGTAAATACCGTTCTCGAAGAGATCGACGCGCACGAGATTCCGACCCTGCTGGTGATGAATAAGATCGATATGCTCGACGATTTTGAGCCGCGTATCGACCGTGATGAAGAGAACAAACCTATCCGGGTGTGGCTGTCTGCACAAACCGGGGTAGGGATACCACTCCTTTTTCAGGCGTTGACCGAACGACTGGCCGGCGAAGTGGCGCAGCATACGTTGCGTTTACCTCCGCAGGAAGGGCGTTTGCGTAGTCGCTTTTATCAGCTTCAGGCAATCGAAAAAGAGTGGATGGAGGAAGATGGCTGCGTCAATCTGCAGGTTCGTATGCCGATTGTCGACTGGCGTCGCCTCTGTAAACAAGAACCGACACTGGCAGACTACGTCGTCTGACCGTGCAGCTTGCCTGAAAACATTAGCCCTTTGGGCACCCAGCGGTTCAGGTCGCCTCAGCGCGACCGCGACAACCAGGACGGCGTCGCGGTTATCAGCCAAATGATCTGGACTGGGAAAAGGTATATCACCGCATAACAAATATGGAGCATAAACATGGCGTGGAATCAGCCCGGTAATAACGGACAAGACCGCGACCCGTGGGGAAGCAGCAATAACCAAGGCGGCAACTCCGGGGGGAATGGAAATAAAGGCGGTCGCGATCAGGGGCCGCCGGATTTGGATGATATCTTCCGTAAGCTGAGCAAGAAGCTCGGTGGTTTTGGGGGCGGTAAGGGCGGTTCCGGCAGCGGTTCGTCTCAGGGGCCACGCAGCCCGATGGGCGGACGCATTGTCGGTATCGCGGCAGCTGCCGTGGTCGTCATTTGGGCGGCCAGCGGGTTCTATACCATTAAAGAAGCCGAGCGCGGTGTTGTGACGCGCTTTGGTAAGTTCAGCCATCTGGTTGAGCCGGGTCTGAACTGGAAGCCGACCTTCATCGATGAAGTGACACCGGTGAACGTGGAAGCCGTACGCGAACTGGCCGCGTCTGGCGTGATGCTGACTTCCGATGAAAACGTCGTGCGCGTCGAAATGAACGTGCAGTACCGTGTGACCGATCCGCAGCGCTATCTGTTTAGCGTGACCAGCGCCGACGACAGTCTGCGCCAGGCCACCGACAGCGCCCTGCGTGGCGTTATCGGTAAATACACCATGGACCGTATCCTGACCGAAGGTCGTACCGTTATTCGTAGCGATACCCAGCGCGAGCTGGAAGAGACCATCCGTCCGTACAACATGGGTATCACCCTGCTGGACGTCAACTTCCAGGCTGCACGTCCGCCGGAAGAAGTGAAAGCCGCGTTTGACGATGCTATCGCAGCACGTGAAAACGAACAGCAGTACATCCGTGAAGCTGAAGCGTACACCAACGAAGTTCAGCCGCGTGCTAACGGTCAGGCGCAGCGTATTCTGGAAGAAGCGCGTGCGTATAAGACTCAGACCGTGCTGGAAGCACAGGGTGAAGTGGCGCGCTTTGCCAAGATCCTGCCGGAATATAAAGCTGCTCCGCAGATTACCCGCGAGCGTCTGTATATCGAGACCATGGAGAAAGTGCTGAGCCATACCCGCAAAGTGCTGGTTAGTGACAACAAGAACGGCAACCTGATGGTGCTGCCGCTGGATCAGATGCTGAAAGGCGGCAACGCCCCGGCAGCAAAGAGCGATAGCAGTGGTGCGAATAACCTGTTGCGCCTGCCGCCTGCGTCCTCTTCCAGCAGTAGCGCGAGCAACACCTCGTCTGCCAGTCAGGGCAATATCATGGACCAACGCCGCGCCAACGCGCAGCGTAACGACTACCAGCGTCAGGGGGAATAACGATGCGTAAGTCAGTTATTGCGATTATCATCATCGTGCTGGTAGTGCTGTACACCTCTATCTTCGTGGTTAAAGAAGGCGAGCGCGGAATTAAGTTCCAGTTCAGCAGCGTGGTGCGCGACAGCGATAAGAAACCGTTGATTTATGAGCCGGGCCTGCACTTTAAGGTGCCGTTCATTCAGTCGGTGAAAATGCTGGACGCGCGTATCCAGACCATGGATAACCAGGCCGATCGTTTCGTGACCAAAGAGAAGAAAGACCTGATCGTCGATTCCTACATCAAGTGGCGCATCAGCGACTTTAGCCGTTACTTCCTGGCGACCGGCGGCGGCGACGTCTCCCAGGCCGAAGTGCTGCTGAAGCGTAAGTTCTCTGACCGTCTGCGTTCTGAAATTGGTCGTCTGGACGTGAAAGACATCGTTACCGACTCCCGCGGTCGTCTGACCCTGGAAGTTCGCGATGCCCTGAACTCTGGTTCTTCCGGTGCGGAAGATGAAGTGGCGACTCCGGCAGCCGATAGCGCGATTGCGGAAGCCGCAGAGCGCGTTGAGCAGCAGGCGAACATCAAAGGGCCAACCATTAACCCGAACAGTATGGCGGCGTTAGGTATTGAAGTGGTCGATGTGCGTATCAAGCAGATCAACCTGCCGACCGAAGTGTCTGAAGCTATCTACAACCGTATGCGTGCCGAGCGTGAAGCCGTTGCTCGTCGTCACCGTTCTCAGGGTCAGGAAGAGGCAGAAAAACTGCGCGCTACCGCCGACTATGAAGTGACGAAGACGCTGGCAGAAGCGGAGCGTCAGGGTCGTATCCTGCGCGGTGAAGGCGATGCCGAAGCAGCTAAGCTGTTCGCTGATGCCTTCAGCCAGGACCCGGACTTCTACGCCTTTATCCGTAGCCTGCGTGCTTACGAGAAGAGCTTCGACAGCAATCAGGACGTGATGGTGCTGAGCCCGGATAGCGATTTCTTCCGCTATATGAAAAACCCGGGTACCACCGCTCGCTAAGCGCGCGGTCGCCTGAATAAAACCACCGCCTCCTTCGGGAGCCGGTGGTTTTCTTTTATAAGGATGAAAAATGAATTCCACAATCTGGCTGGCGCTTGCGCTGGTGTTAGTTCTCGAGGGCCTCGGTCCGATGCTCTATCCGAAAGCATGGCGTAAGATGATTTCTACGATGACCCAATTACCGGATACGATGTTACGTCGATTTGGCGGCGGTCTTGTGGTTGCTGGCGTGGTGATCTACTACATGTTGACGAAAACGATTGGCTGATTAAAAATCCAGCGCTAAAGTGCCATTTTGTGGTGAAAAAGTGCTGTATATCTGAAAAAGCGATGGTAGAATCCATTTTTAAGCAATGGGTGATTTTGAAAAATGGGTAACAACGTCGTCGTACTGGGCACCCAATGGGGTGACGAAGGTAAAGGGAAGATCGTCGATCTTCTGACTGAACGGGCTAAATATGTTGTTCGCTACCAGGGTGGTCACAACGCAGGCCATACTCTCGTAATCAACGGTGAAAAAACCGTCCTCCATCTTATTCCATCAGGTATTCTCCGCGAGAATGTAACCAGCATCATCGGTAACGGTGTTGTGCTGTCTCCGGCTGCGCTGATGAAAGAGATGAAAGGCCTGGAAGACCGTGGTATCCCGGTTCGCGAACGTCTGCTGCTTTCCGAAGCATGCCCGTTAATCCTCGACTATCACGTCGCACTGGATAACGCTCGCGAAAAAGCGCGTGGCTCCAAAGCTATCGGTACGACCGGTCGTGGTATCGGCCCGGCTTACGAAGATAAAGTGGCTCGTCGCGGTCTGCGCGTGGGCGATCTCTTCGATAAAGCGACTTTCGCCGACAAACTGAAAGAAGTGATGGAATATCACAACTTCCAGCTGGTGAACTTCTATAAAGTTGACGCAGTTGACTACCAGAAAGTACTGGATGACGTGATGGCGGTTGCCGACATCCTGACCAGCATGGTGGTTGACGTTTCTGACCTGCTGGACCAGGCGCGTAAACGCGGTGACTTCGTGATGTTCGAAGGTGCGCAGGGTACGCTGCTGGATATCGACCACGGTACCTATCCGTACGTAACCTCTTCCAACACCACCGCAGGTGGCGTAGCAACCGGTTCTGGCCTTGGCCCGCGCTATGTTGACTACGTACTGGGTATTATCAAAGCGTACTCCACTCGCGTGGGTGCCGGTCCGTTCCCGACCGAACTGTTTGATGAAACCGGTGAGTTCCTGTGCAAGCAGGGTAACGAATTCGGCGCTACTACCGGCCGTCGTCGTCGTACCGGCTGGCTGGACGCGGTTGCCGTACGTCGTGCTGTGCAGATCAACTCGCTGTCTGGCTTCTGCCTGACCAAGCTGGATGTTCTGGACGGCCTGAAAGAAGTGAAGATCTGCGTGGGCTACCGCATGCCGGATGGCCGCGAAGTGACCACCACCCCGCTGGCGGCGGATGATTGGGAAGGTATCGAGCCAATCTACGAAACCATGCCGGGCTGGTCTGAAACCACCTTTGGTGTGAAGGAACGTAGTGGCCTGCCGCAGGCAGCGCTGAACTACATCAAGCGTATTGAAGAACTGACCGGCGTGCCGATTGATATTATTTCAACTGGCCCAGACCGTACTGAAACCATGATTCTGCGCGACCCGTTCGACGCGTAATTTTGGTTCATGGTGCAGCGCCTGATGGCGCTGCGCTTATCAGGCCTACTCGCTTTATAGGCCGGATAAGACGCAAAGCGTCATCATCCGGCTTAATCGTGCGTTAAACCCTCGCTTTTTTCCTTCCCGAAAGAAATAAATTAGCGGCTCACAGGCTGGCTGGTTTATCATCAATATAATTAATATCAACAGGCTCATCCTGTTTTTCCCCTTTTCCCTGAGGTTGATGTGCAGTTAACAAGTTTTACCGATTATGGACTACGCGCGCTGATTTACATGGCATCGCTGCCGGAAGGCAATATGACCAGCATCTCGGAGGTAACCGAGGTCTACGGCGTGTCGCGTAACCATATGGTTAAAATTATCAATCAGCTGAGCCGCGCCGGGTACGTGACGGCGGTGCGCGGGAAAAATGGCGGTATCCGGCTGGGTAAACCGGCTAAGGATATTCGCGTGGGGGACGTGGTGCGCGAACTCGAACCACTGTCGTTGGTGAACTGCAGTAGCGAGTTTTGCCACATTACGCCTGCCTGCCGTTTGAAACAGGCGTTATCTCAAGCCGTGCAAAGTTTTCTCAAGGAGCTGGATAACTACACACTGGCCGATTTGGTTGAACACAATCAACCGCTATACAAATTATTGCTGGTGGAGTGACGAATATCTTCACCAGAGATGACAACGGAGGAACCGAGATGTCACAAGATCCTTTCCAGCAACGCGAAGCTGAAAAATACGCTAATCCTATCCCTAGCCGGGAATTTATCCTCGAACATTTAACAAAACGTGAAAAACCGGCTAATCGTGAAGAACTGGCCGCTGAGCTGAATATTGAAGGCGAAGAGCAAATCGAAGCGCTTCGCCGCCGCCTGCGCGCGATGGAGCGTGACGGGCAACTGGTCTTCACCCGCCGCCAGTGCTACGCGCTGCCGGAACGTCTGGACCTGCTAAAAGGCATGGTTATCGGCCATCGCGATGGTTATGGCTTCCTGCGCGTCGAAGGACGCAAGGATGACCTGTACCTGTCGAGTGAGCAGATGAAGATGTGCATGCACGGCGATGAAGTGCTGGCGCAGCCGCTGGGTGCGGACCGTAAAGGCCGCCGCGAAGCGCGCATCGTTCGCGTGCTGGTGCCGCGTAACGCACAGATTGTTGGCCGCTACTTTACCGACGCGGGCGTTGGCTTTGTGGTCCCGGACGACAGCCGTCTGAGCTTTGATATCCTTATCCCGCCAGAGTCGCTAATGGGCGCGCGTATGGGCTTTGTGGTGGTGGTCGAACTGACCCAGCGCCCAACCCGACGTACCAAAGCGATCGGCAAAATCGTCGAAGTGCTTGGCGATAACATGGGGACCGGCGTGGCCGTTGAAATGGCGCTGCGCACCCATGAAATTCCTTATGTCTGGCCGCCAGCGGTAGAAGCGCAGGTAGCAGGATTAAAAGAAGAAGTGCCGGAAGAGGACAAAATTGGCCGCGTTGATCTGCGCGATTTACCGCTGGTCACCATCGATGGCGAAGACGCCCGCGACTTTGATGATGCGGTCTACTGTGAGAAAAAACGCGGCGGCGGCTGGCGTTTGTGGGTCGCGATTGCTGACGTAAGCTACTACGTTCGTCCTCCGACACCGCTGGACAACGAAGCCCGCAGCCGCGGGACGTCCGTTTACTTCCCCACGCAGGTCGTCCCGATGCTGCCGGAAGTGCTCTCCAACGGCCTGTGTTCGCTGAACCCGCAGGTTGACCGTTTATGTATGGTCTGTGAAATGACCGTCTCAAACAAAGGGCGTTTAACCGGCTTTAAATTCTATGAAGCGGTGATGAGCTCGCATGCGCGTCTGACTTATACCAAAGTCTGGCATATGCTGCAGGGCGATCAGGAACTGCGCGAACAGTACGCGCCGCTGGTCAAACACATTGAAGAGCTGCATAACCTCTACAAAGTGCTGGATCAAGCGCGTGCCGAGCGCGGCGGGATCTCGTTTGAAAGCGAAGAAGCGAAGTTTATCTTCAACGCCGATCGTCGTATCGAACGTATTGAACAGACCCAGCGTAACGATGCGCACAAGCTGATTGAAGAGTGCATGATCCTGGCCAACATCTCGGCGGCGCGTTTCGTTGAGAAAGCCAAAGAGCCTGCGCTGTTCCGTATTCACGACAAGCCAACGACTGAAGCGATCACCGCGTTCCGTTCCGTGCTGTCGGAACTGGGCCTGGAATTGCCGGGCGGCAACAAACCGGAGCCGCGCGACTACGCTGAGCTGCTGGAATCCGTTGCCGACAGACCGGATGCCGAAATGCTGCAAACCATGCTGCTGCGTTCGATGAAGCAGGCGATTTACGATCCGGAAAACCGCGGTCACTTCGGCCTGGCGCTGCAATCCTATGCGCACTTTACCTCGCCGATTCGTCGTTATCCTGACCTGTCGCTGCACCGCGCCATCAAGTATCTGCTGGCGAAAGAGCAGGGGCATAAAGGCAACAGCACCGAGACCGGCGGCTACCACTATTCCATGGAAGAGATGCTGCAACTCGGTCAGCACTGTTCGATGACCGAACGCCGCGCTGATGAAGCGACTCGTGACGTTTCCGACTGGCTGAAATGCGACTTTATGCAGGATCAGGTGGGCAACGTCTTTAACGGCGTGATCGCCAGCGTCACCGGCTTTGGCTTCTTCGTCCGTCTGGATGAGCTGTTTATCGATGGCCTGGTGCATGTCTCCTCGCTCGATAACGACTACTATCGCTTTGACCAGGTTGGCCAGCGTCTGATCGGTGAATCCGGCGGCCAGACTTATCGCCTTGGCGACCGTGTAGAAGTTCGCGTTGAAGCGGTGAATATGGACGAGCGCAAAATCGACTTCTCGCTGATCTCCAGCGAGCGCGGCCCGCGCAACGTTGGTAAAACCGCACGCGAAAAATCGAAGAAGGAAGCGGGTGGCAAACCGGGCGGTAAACGCCGTCAGGTTGGCAAGCGCGTGAACTTCGAACCGGACAGCGCCTTCCGCGGCGAGAAGAAAGGTAAGGCGAAAGCGAAACCAGCTTCCAGCGAAAAGGGGGCGGCGAAGAAGGCCAAAAAGCCTTCGGCGAAGACGCAGAAGATAGCCGCCGCCACTAAAGCGAAGCGGGCGGCGAAGAAGAAAATAGCAGAGTAATGCTTTCAATACCCCTCTCCTTTGGTGAGGGGTATTTTATTAGCGAGCAGTAAGTAAGGATACGTCAGGGAGACAATGACAGTGAGTCACTACCTTGAGATACCCCATCTTGCGCGTGAGTTTCCGTTTCGGCGCTTTGTCCATAAAGGTGAAGTACTGGCTTATCCCCACTGGCATAAAATGGTGGAGATAATCTATGTCACCCGCGGTGTGCTTCATCTTGGCGTCAACGATATTCCGATCGTGATGCGTGCAGGCGAGATTCAGTTTATCAATGCCGGAGACACGCATTACTTTCTGGCATCACCCAATAGCGAGAGAATTGTTGTCCAGTTTGACGCCTTTCTTTTTCATGGTGATGAAGCCCTGCAACTCGACGGCCAGCCAGGTCTGCGACATCGGTTATCAACAATGTGTACCCACAGCCAGCAATGGCCATCCGCGACAACGTTAGCGATGCAGAATCTGCTGCTGGCGATTAATCGGGAGGATGAAGAACGGACCGTTGGCTACAAGTATGTGATTAAGGCCCGGCTGTTGGAGATGATTGCTTTGATTTACCGGGAGGTGCCGATAAGCCAGCATCACCCAGTGCGCCCCCTGAATGCCACAGCGGCCTTTAAATCAGAAAAGACTCTGGCCCGGCTGGATCGCATATTCTCCTACGTTGAACATCATTATCATGAATCTCTAACTTTGGATGATATAGCCAAATTTATGGGATTTAACGTCTGCTATTTTACCCGTTTCTTTAAAAACAATACCGGTACCACATTTATTCGTTTTTTACATAATTACCGCCTGAATAGAGCCAAGTGGTTGTTACTCAATGAAGATATTTCTATCTCGGAAGTGGCGGAACGCGTTGGTTTTACTAGCGTAAAAAATTTTCATCACGTTTTTAAACAGGATACGGGTGTCGCGCCGCGCCAATATAAAAAGTCAATATCCGGGATAAAATGAGCTAAAAGCCGGGACGAATTAGTCTCCGTTGTTTTGTACCATGTTAGTGTACATAAATTAAACGGAGGTTACCGGAGTATGATCCAAATCGGTATTATTGGCTGCGGTGGTATTGCAAATGGTAAACATCTTCCCTCGCTCGCCCAGCTTCCCGATGTTGAAATCGTGGCGTTTTGTGATATTGAAATTGAACGCGCGCAGAAAGCCCAACAAGAATATGGCGCGGAGGGCGCTCAGGTCTATATTGACTATCGTGAACTGCTGGCCGATAAAAATATTGATGTTATTCATGTCTGCACGCCAAATATTTCGCATTCATCTATTTCTATTGCCGCACTGGAAGCCGGTAAGCACGTGATGTGCGAAAAGCCGATGGCAAAAACCGCGGCCGAAGCTCAGGCAATGGTGGATGCGGCGTTGCGTACCGGAAAAAAGCTAACCGTGGGTTACCAGAACCGCTTTCGTAAAGACTCCCGTTATTTGCATCGGGTATGCGAAAACGGTGAACTGGGAGAGATTTACTACGCGAAAGCCAAAGCTATTCGCCGCCGCGCGGTACCCACATGGGGCGTTTTTCTGGACGAAGAAGCGCAGGGCGGCGGCCCGCTGATTGATATTGGCACCCATGCGTTGGACCTGACGCTGTGGATGATGAACAATTACCGGCCCAAATATGTCGTGGGCAATACCTACCATAAATTGTCCTCAATGAAAGATGCCGCTAATGCCTGGGGGCCCTGGGATCCGCAGAAGTTCACCGTCGAAGACTCGGCGTTCGGTTTTATCACCATGGAAGACGGTGCGACGATCGTTCTGGAGTCGAGCTGGGCGCTTAATACGTTGGATACCGGTGAAGCAAAAACCTCACTTTCAGGCACCAGAGGGGGGGCGGATATGCACGACGGTTTACGGATTAATGGCGAAGCCTATGGCGCGACGTTTGAAAAACAGATTCAACTGGGTAGCGATGGCGTTGACTTTTACGATGCCGCCGATGATGACCCCGCGTTGTTGGAGGCCCGGGCCTGGATTGACGCCGTACGTCACGACAGCCCGTTAGTGGTGACGCCGCAGCAGGCGCTGGTGGTGACGCAAATTCTCGAAGCCATCTACCAATCTGCCGAAACGGGGCAGCCGGTCTATTTTTCGTAGAGGGGATGATCTAATGACTCGCGTTACGGTCTGGAATGAGTATCGTCATGAGCAGCAGGACCCGGCGATTGCTGCCGTTTACCCGCAAGGTATCCACGGGCAAATCGCCTCTTTTTTGCAGGCAGCGGGGTTTACGACCCGAACGGCAACGCTGGATGAACCCGAACATGGTTTAACCGACGCGGTGCTGAATGAGACGGATGTTTTAATCTGGTGGGGGCATATTGCCCATAATGAAGTCGACGATAGCGTCGTGGCACGTATTCAGCAACGGGTGCTGAAAGGAATGGGGTTGATTGTCCTGCACTCCGGGCATATGTCAAAAATATTCATGAGACTCATGGGAACCAGCTGCGACCTGAAATGGCGTGAAGCCGATGAACAGGAGCGTATTTTTGTTATTGATCCCACGCATGATATTGTAAAAGGAATTCCTGAAAGCTTCGTGCTCGAAAAAGAAGAAATGTACGGTGAACATTTTGATATTCCTGTCCCGGATGAAACGCTGCTTTTAAGCTGGTTTGAGGGCGGGAACGTTTTTCGCAGTGGTATTACCTATAAGCGCGGTAACGGGCGAGTATTTTATTTTCAGCCCGGCCATGAAAGCTATCCTACCTATTACAACACGCATATCCAGAAAATTATCTGTAATGGCGTGGAATATTGTGCGCCACGCGGTAATCGCTATCCCGTGTATGGTAAAGATAAAAACCACTACCCGATTTCAGGAGCGGAAAAATGAAACTTGGCGTATTTACTCCATTATTTGCCGACCTCTCTCTGGATGAAATGTTGGATAAAGTTCAGCAAGCGGGACTGGATGCTGTGGAGGTGGGCACCGGCGGCTGCCCGGGAAACCACCACTGTCCTATTGATGAGCTATTAGCCAGCGAAACCAGCCGGGCAGCGTATTTAGCAAAATTCCAATCCCGGGGAATCATTATCAGCGCCTTGAGCTGTCACGATAATCCTATTTCGCCGGTAAAAGCTGAGCGCGAAGCGGCCGATGCCCTGTTACGCAAAACGATTAAGCTGGCGTCGCTGCTGGGCGTGCCGGTAGTGAATACATTTTCCGGAACAGCAGGAAGCGATGAGCATGCAACGGCGCCCAACTGGCCGGTAGTGGCCTGGCCGACGGTGTACAGCGATATTAAGACCTGGCAATGGGAAAACAGGCTTATCCCCTACTGGCGGGAAATTGGCCTGCTGGCGCAGGCGCATCAGGTGAAAATTGGCATTGAGCTGCATGGCGGTTTTCTGTGCCACACGCCGTATACCCTACTGAAACTGCGTGAAGCAACCTGCGACGCTATTGGCGCCAACCTCGACCCCAGTCATCTGTGGTGGCAGGGTATCGATCCGGTCGCGGCCATTAAGATCCTGGGTGAAAAGGGGGCGATTCATCACTTCCATGCCAAAGATACCTGGTTGGATCAGGACAATATCAACATGTATGGCCTGACTGATATGCAGCCCTACGGCGATGTCCGCACGCGCGCGTGGAATTTCCGCACGGTGGGTTATGGTCACAGCATCCAGCAATGGGCGGATATCATGAGCGCGCTGCGCACATGGGGTTATGACTACGTGGTCAGCATTGAGCATGAAGACCCGTTGATGTCGGTGGAGGAAGGGTTTGCGCGGGCGGTCACTCATCTGCAATCGATATTGATTCGTGAACAGCCGTTGAATATGTGGTGGGTATAGCGATGGACGGTAACTTTCTACAGATGGCGATTGTCGGCTATGGCGGTATGGGGGCGTATCACGTCAATCTGGCGCATGCCAGCGAACGGATACGGGTAAAAGGCGCGTTTGATATTAACGCTTCCCGTCTGCGATTGGCTCTATCACATGGCCTGGTCGCGTATCCGAGTTTTGATGCGCTGCTTGACGATAAAGATGTCGCGTTGGTCCTGATTGCCACACCTAACGACGTGCACAAAGCGCTGGCCATTCGAGCGCTGGAAGCCGGTAAGCATGTGATATGCGAAAAGCCCGTGACCCTGACGACATTGGAGTTCCAGGAGGTGCTGGCCGTTGCGGAAAAAGTCGGACGTGTTTTTATGGTGCATCAGAACCGTCGCTGGGACGATGACTACCTGATCGTCCGCCGCCTACAGCAGGACAAATCGATCGGCGAGATTTTTCATCTTGAATCTCGGGTGCAGGGCGCTAACGGCATTCCTGGAGACTGGCGGCACAGCCCGGCGCAGGGCGGAGGGATGGTGCTTGACTGGGGCGTTCATTTGCTGGATCAGCTACTGCTACTGGACCACAGCGAGATTAACCGGGTTTACGCTTCACTTAGCTACGCGCTGGGTCATGAGGTTGACGATGGTTTTACCGCGCATATTACCTTTACCAGCGGTCTGACCGCGCATATTGAGGTCGGTACGACAAACTATATTAAGCTGCCGCGCTGGTATGTGAAGGGGACGGAGGGCACTGCGCTGATCGCCGATTGGGATCTCAGCGGATACGTGGTCGCGCCCGATAGACAGGCGGAGGTCACTGACCCTTTACCCATCCAGGCCGGCGTCGGTTTAACTAAAACCATGGCGCCGCCCAATGAGGATGCGGTAGTCACGTGGCCGTTGCCGAAACCGTTATCTCCGCGGGTTGGCTTCTACGACAATGTGGCGGAGGTTATCCTCGATGGTGCTGAACCGATGGTAAAAAACGCGGAAGTGCTGCGGGTGATGAACCTGATGGCGGCGATCTTTACCTCCTGGCATGAGCGGCGGGCGGTCGAAAACATCGATCGCTTAATCTGATTATCACCCAGACAGATCCTTCGCCCGCGGAGCATTCGCTCTGCGGGCGTTGTCGGTTATAATAGCCGTAACAACATGGGTATTGCCCATATAATCCGGCGCATTCCCGCCTCAAACGAGTACTTTTAATGAGTGAAATGATTTACGGTATCCATGCGGTGCAGGCACTGCTGGAGCGCGCACCTGAACGTTTTCAGGAAGTGTTTATTCTGAAAGGCCGCGACGATAAGCGCCTGATGCCGCTGATCCACGCGCTGGAAGCGCAGGGTGTGGTGATTCAGCTGGCGAACCGTCAGTACCTGGATGAGAAAAGCGAAGGTGCCGTGCACCAGG
>NZ_CBDKZX010000018.1:0-60653 GCF_965301105.1 Kluyvera sp. | reverse complement strand
AGATAGCGCGGCTTTCGGCGGTTGCAATCCATGACAAATTAGTGGAACTTATGCCCCAGAGTCGAGCCCGGCTTGACGCCAACCTGAAAGATTTTGAAGCCAATCTGGCTGCAACCGACAAGCAGGTGGCGAATGAGCTGGCGCCGGTGAAAGGAAAGGGGTATTTCGTTTTTCATGATGCCTATGGTTACTACGAAAAACACTACGGTTTGACGCCGCTTGGGCACTTCACCGTCAACCCTGAGATTCAACCCGGTGCGCAGCGTTTACATCAAATAAGAACACAGTTGGTTGAGCAAAAAGCAACCTGCGTTTTTGCTGAGCCACAATTCAGGCCCGCTGTCGTTGAATCTGTCGCGCGGGGTACCAACGTTCGCATGGGAACGCTGGACCCACTTGGCACGAATATACAGCTGAGCAAAGAAAGCTATCCGGCGTTTCTGACTCAACTGGCGACCCAGTATGCGAGCTGCCTGAAAGGAGATAAGTAAGGAAGTGAATACGTGCAGCAGATAGCCCGCTCTGTCGCTCTGGCATTTAACAATTTGCCGCGGCCCCACCGCGTTATGCTGGGGTCACTCACCGTTCTCACGTTGGCCGTCGCCGTATGGCGGCCATACGTTTACCATCCAACCTCTTCATCACCCGTTACCCGGACGATTGAGCTGGAGAAAAAAGAAATTCGTTCTCTGTTGCCGGAGGCCAGTGAACCGATTGACCAGGCCGCTCAGGAAGATGAAGCCATCCCGCAGGACGAACTGGACGACAAAGTCGATAACGAAACGGGCGTGCATGAATATGTGGTATCCACGGGCGATACCCTGAGCAGCATCCTGAATCAGTACGGTATTGATATGGGAAATATCAGCCAGCTTGCCGCTTCTGATAAAGACCTGAAAAACATGAAGGTGGGCCAGCAGCTCTCCTGGACATTGAACGATGATGGCGATCTCCAGCGTTTAACCTGGGAAATGTCGCGTCGTGAAACCCGTACCTACGATCGCGTTGCAAACGGTTTCAAAATGAGCAGCGAGATGCAGCAGGGCGACTGGGTTAACAGCCTGATTAAAGGTACCGTTGGCGGCAGCTTTGTCTCCAGCGCAACCAGCGCCGGGTTAACCAGCGCGGAAGTTAGCGCGGTAATTAAAGCGATGCAGTGGCAGATGGACTTCCGTAAGCTGAAAAAAGGCGATGAGTTCTCGGTGCTGATGTCGCGCGAAATGCTCGATGGCAAGCGTGAGCAGAGCCAACTGCTTGGCGTACGTTTACGTTCTGATGGTAAAGATTACTACGCGATCCGCGCGGAAGACGGTAAGTTCTACGACCGTAACGGCACCGGGCTGGCGAAGGGCTTTCTGCGCTTCCCAACCTCGCGTCAGTTCCGCGTATCGTCTAACTTTAATCCACGTCGCCTGAATCCGGTGACCGGGCGTGTCGCGCCGCACCGTGGCGTTGACTTCGCGATGCCGCAAGGGACGCCGGTTCTCGCGGTGGGCGACGGTGAAGTTGTTGTCGCCAAGCGTAGCGGCGCTGCCGGGTATTACGTTGCACTGCGTCATGGCCGTACCTACACCACGCGCTATATGCACCTGCGTAAGCTGTTGGTGAAACCGGGTCAGAAGGTGAAACGTGGCGATCGTATTGCGTTATCGGGCAATACAGGGCGTTCAACCGGCCCGCACCTGCACTATGAAGTGTGGATCAACCAGCAGGCGGTGAACCCGCTGACGGCGAAACTGCCGCGTACCGAAGGGTTGACCGGTTCTGACCGCACCGATTATCTGGCGCAGGTGAAACAGGTTCTGCCGCAGCTGCGTTTTGACTAGTTTCGTCTAAGAAGTAAACGTTCAGAGCCGACGCCCACAGGGTGTCGGCTTTTTCTTTTGTGCGAAGCACCTCACCTCGCTAAACTATCTGATTATCCACACCGACCTGATGATGCGACCCTGGAACAGGCATGGAAACGAAAAAAAATAACAGTGAATACATTCCCGAGTTTGAGAAATCTTTCCGTCACCCGCAGTACTGGGGGGCATGGTTAGGCGTGCTGGCATTTGCAGGGATTGCCTACGTTCCCGCAAAAATCCGCGACCCTATCCTGGGAAAACTGGGTCGTCTGGCGGGGCGATTTGGCCGCAGCGCTCGGCGTCGCGCGCAAATCAATCTTCTGTACTGCTTCCCGGAAAAAAGCGAAGACGAGCGCGAAGCGATTATCGATGAGATGTTCGCTACCGCGCCGCAGGCGATGGTAATGATGGCCGAGCTGGCGTTGAAGGGGCCGGAAAAAATTCTGCCGCGTCTCGACTGGCAGGGGCAAGAGATTATTGACGAAATGCGCCGCAACGGTGAAAACGTTATCTTCCTGGTCCCGCACGGTTGGGGGGTCGATATCCCGGCGATGGTGATGGCTTCGCAGGGCCAGAAAATGGCTGCGATGTTCCACAACCAGGGCAACAAGGTGTTCGACTATGTGTGGAATACCGTGCGTCGTCGCTTTGGCGGCCGCCTGCATGCGCGTAATGATGGCATTAAACCTTTTATTCAATCAGTGCGTCAGGGGTATTGGGGCTACTATCTGCCCGATCAGGATCACGGCCCGGAGCACAGCGAGTTTGTCGATTTCTTTGCAACCTACAAAGCCACGCTGCCGGCGATAGGGCGACTGATGAAAGTGTGCCGTGCGCGCGTGGTGCCGTTGTTCCCGGTTTATAACGGTGAAACGCATCGTTTGACGATTCTGGTGCGCCCACCGATGGACGACCTGCTGGAAGCGGATGACAACACCATAGCCCGCCGCATGAATGAAGAAGTGGAGATCTTTGTGGGTCCGCATGCCGAGCAGTATACGTGGATTCTGAAGCTACTGAAGACGCGCAAGCCTGGTGAGATCGAGCCGTATCAGCGTAAAGAACTCTACCCAAAGAAAAAGAAATAGCTTAAAGCCTGGGCGAGCAAAGCGACGTCGGGATGACTCCAGACCGTTCACGCCCTGTTCTGAGTGCAAAAAAAACCGGACATCGTCCGGTTTTTTACATCAATAACGTGAGTGTTACTCGACGGTCAGAATGCGCGTGGTGTTGGTTGAACCCACGGTGCTCATTACGTCACCCTGGGTGACAATCACCAGGTCACCGGACATCAGGTAGCCTTTATCACGCAGCAGGTTCACCGCATCGTGGGCTGCCGCAACGCCGTCGCAGGCGCTGTCGAAGAACACCGGCGTGACGCCACGGTACAGTGCGGTCAGGTTCAGCGTACGTTCATGGCGAGACATGGCGAAAATCGGCAGACCGGAGGTAATGCGTGAGGTCATCAGCGCGGTACGGCCGGATTCGGTCATGGTGATGATCGCGGTAATGCCTTTCAGGTGGTTGGCCGCGTACATTGCCGACATGGCGATCGCTTCTTCGACGTTGTCGAACTGCACATCCAGACGGTGTTTAGACACGTTGATGCTTGGGATCTTTTCTGCGCCCAGGCACACGCGCGCCATGGCCGCAACGGTTTCGGATGGATACTGGCCAGCCGCGGTTTCCGCAGACAGCATCACCGCATCGGTACCATCCAGTACGGCGTTCGCCACGTCCATGACTTCCGCACGGGTCGGCATCGGGTTGGTGATCATCGATTCCATCATCTGGGTTGCGGTAATGACCGCACGGTTCAGCTGACGCGCGCGACGAATCAGCGCTTTCTGAATACCGACCAGCTCCGGGTCGCCAATTTCGACACCGAGGTCGCCGCGGGCAACCATCACCACGTCGGAGGCGAGAATGATATCGTCCATCGCATCCTGGCTGCAGACGGCTTCCGCACGTTCAACTTTGGAGACGATTTTCGCATCGCAACCGGCTTCGCGGGCCAGACGGCGAGCGTAGTTCAGATCTTCGCCGCAGCGCGGGAAGGAGACGGCCAGATAGTCGACGCCGATTTTGGCGGCGGTCAGAATGTCGGCCTTGTCTTTTTCGGTCAGCGCTTCAGCGGACAGGCCGCCGCCTAATTTGTTGATGCCTTTATTGTTGGACAGTGGTCCGCCGACGGTCACTTCGGTGAACACCTTCATGCCCTGAACTTCCAGCACTTTTAACTGCACGCGGCCATCATCCAGCAGCAGGATGTCGCCCGGTACCACATCGGCAGGCAGACCTTTATAGTCGATACCCACTTTCTCTTTGTCGCCTTCACCTTTACCCAGGTTGGCGTCCAGCAGGAATTTGTCGCCAATATTCAGGAAAACTTTGCCTTCTTTGAAGGTCGATACGCGGATTTTTGGTCCTTGCAGATCGCCAAGGATAGCTACATGGCGCCCCAGTTTTGCTGCAATTTCGCGTACTTTGTCGGCACGTAACTGATGATCTTCTGGCGTACCGTGAGAGAAATTCATACGTACGACGTTAGCGCCGGCGGAAATTACCTTCTCGAGGTTATTATCGCGGTCGGTTGCTGGGCCTAACGTGGTGACGATCTTGGTTCTGCGAAGCCTTCTGGACATGTAATACTCCGTTGACTAATACAACTCAGGTGTTGCGTGAACAGGAATTCGGCAATATGCCAATAACGGGTTACCGAATGCTTAAATAGGTTACACTTTTTTTATCGCTTTTAGTGATTATCGCTGTGTGTCGATAGCTCTTTATCAAAGCGCGATTCCTTCAACGCTTCTTTGACTCGCTTCAAGTTATCCCTGAATTTCGCCCCGCGGCGCAAGGTAAAGCCGGTGGCCAGGACATCGATCACGGTCAACTGCGCCAAACGTGACACCATCGGCATGTAGATATCGGTATCTTCAGGGACGTCCAGCGTGATGGCGAGCGTGGCCTCGCGGGCCAGCGGCGTACCGGCGGAGGTGATGGCGATGACCATCGCGTCATTTTCCCTCGCCACCTGGGCGACCTCGACCAGGCTTTTCGTTCGCCCGGTATGGGAAATCAGCACCACGACGTCGTCGTCGCTGCAATTCATACAGCTCATTCGTTGCAAAACGATGTCATCGGAATAGATGACAGGGACGTTAAAGCGAAAAAATTTGTTCATGGCGTCGTGCGCCACGGCGGCAGAAGACCCCAGACCAAAGAAGGCGATTTTTTTTGCCTGGGTCAGCAGATCTACCGCGCGATTCACCGCCGACATATCGAGCGATTGCCGCACGTGAGCAAGGCTCGCCATCGCCGATTCGAATATTTTGGCCGTATAGGCTTCAACGCTGTCATCTTCGTCCACATTACGATTAACATACGGTGTACCGTTAGCCAGACTTTGGGCAAGATGCAGTTTAAAATCAGGAAAGCCTCGGGTTTCCAGACTGCGGCAGAAGCGGTTAACGGTCGGTTCACTGACCTCAGCTTCAAGGGCGAGTGCGGCAATGCTTGAATGAATTGCCTGTTCAGGGGCCGCCAGAATCACTTCTGCGACTTTTCGCTCGGATTTGCTAAGGTTTTCCAGTTGGGACTGGATTCTTTCCAGCATGTTCATCGTGACAAGGCGCTCATAGATTGAAACGATTCCATTAATGGGTGAAATCTGCAGGCGTTTTAGCAAGAATATACGCTTGAAGCGGGATGAAAAGTGAATAGGAACAGCAAAATATGTTGTTTTTTTTCATTACATGATCGGTGTCGTATTTTAACTGACACCTTTCGGGCGAAAGAACGAACAAAACTGGCCAATTGCCCTGACTATACGGCGATGATGGTTCCGAATTGTGCGATCGAAGGCGGTCAAAGCCGTTAAAGGGTTTCGGCAATTTCGTAAACACAGTACAGTGCACCGTAAGAAAATTACAACGATATCCGTCGTTTTCATGAAAACCTGAACGGCGACGGGTAGATAGCCTGGCATAGAACCGGGATTATAAACTGAGGAGAATGACATGGCGGTAACGCAAACGGCCCAGGCATGCGATCTGGTCATTTTCGGCGCGAAGGGAGACCTGGCCCGCCGAAAACTGCTGCCTTCCCTGTATCAACTGGAAAAAGCCGGCCAGATTAATCCGGACACCCGCATTATCGGCGTAGGCCGTGCAGACTGGGATAAAGCGGCATACACCAAAGTTGTCCGCGAAGCGCTTGAAACCTTCATGAAAGAGAAGATTGATGAAGGTTTGTGGAATACCCTCAGCGCGCGTCTTGATTTCTGCAATCTTGATGTGAATGATGCGCCGGCGTTTTCGCGTCTTGGCGAGATGCTTGATCAAAAAAATCGCATCACCATTAACTATTTCGCGATGCCGCCTAGCACCTTTGGCGCCATCTGCCGCGGTCTGGGCGAAGCGAAGCTGAACGCCAAACCGGCGCGCGTCGTCATGGAAAAACCGCTGGGCACCTCGCTGGAAACCTCCCGCGAGATTAACGACCAGGTGGGTGAATACTTCGAAGAATGCCAGGTTTACCGTATCGACCACTATCTGGGTAAAGAAACGGTACTCAACCTGCTGGCGCTACGCTTTGCCAACTCCCTGTTTGTGAACAACTGGGATAACCGCACTATCGATCACGTGGAAATTACCGTGGCCGAAGAGGTCGGTATTGAAGGTCGTTGGGGGTACTTCGACCAGGCCGGTCAAATGCGCGACATGATCCAGAACCACCTGTTACAGGTTCTGTGCATGATTGCCATGGCGCCTCCTTCAGATTTAAGTGCTGACAGCATCCGCGATGAGAAAGTGAAAGTCCTGAAGTCTTTGCGTCGCATTGACCATACCAACGTGCGTGAAAAAACCGTCCGTGGACAATACACCGCTGGTTTTGCGCAAGGGCAGAAGGTGCCGGGCTACCTTGAAGAAGAGGGCGCGAACAAATCCAGCAACACCGAAACCTTCGTTTCCATTCGTGTGGACATTGATAACTGGCGCTGGTCGGGGGTGCCGTTCTACCTGCGCACCGGTAAACGTCTGCCGACCAAATGTTCAGAAGTGGTTGTGTACTTCAAAAACCCAGAGCTGAATCTGTTCAAAGAAACCTGGCCCGAGCTGCCGCAGAACAAGCTGACTATTCGTCTGCAGCCGGATGAAGGCGTGGATATTCAGATTCTTAACAAGGTTCCTGGTCTGGAGCACAAGCATAACCTGCAGGTGACCAAGCTGGATCTGAGCTACTCCGAGACCTTCAATCAGACGCATCTGGCCGATGCCTACGAACGTCTGCTGCTGGAAACCATGCGCGGCATCCAGGCGCTGTTCGTACGCCGCGATGAAGTGGAAGAAGCATGGAAGTGGGTCGATTCCATTACCGAAGCCTGGGCTAGCGATAAAGACGCGCCGAAACCGTATCAGGCGGGAACCTGGGGACCGGTGGCATCCGTCGCCATGATTACTCGCGATGGCCGTTCCTGGAATGAGTTTGAGTAAGGCCAGACGGTAATCCAGAAGTGTTATTTTACCGGTAACATGATCTAACACAGCAAGTAGTGCTATTTTTGCGCATTTAAGCCCCGGGAGGATTCACCCCCGGGGCTTTTTTTATTACACTGCGAGTAGACCTTTGCCTCTGAGCTGCGCTATACGGGCATTTATTCATTCGTCAGACCTATGTAAACACCGTCGTGAGCCGCAGCCTGGACAGAAAAAATTTAAGGAGCCTTTATGAACTCTGCAATGTTACGGGTAACAAATCGCATTATTGAACGCTCTCGCGATACGCGCGCGGCTTATCTGGCACGTATCGAACAAGCCAAAACTGAAACGGTTCACCGCTCTCAGCTCGCTTGTGGCAACCTGGCGCACGGTTTTGCCGCCTGTCAGCCAGACGATAAAGCGTCGCTGAAAAGCATGTTGCGTAACAATATCGCGATCATCACCTCCTATAACGACATGCTTTCTGCCCACCAGCCTTACGAACACTACCCGGACGTGATCCGCAAAGCGCTGCATAGCGTGAATGCGGTGGGGCAGGTTGCAGGCGGCGTGCCGGCGATGTGCGACGGGGTGACGCAGGGTCAGGACGGGATGGAGCTTTCGCTGCTGAGCCGCGAAGTGATTGCCATGTCCGCTGCGGTGGGTCTGTCTCATAACATGTTTGACGGCGCGCTGTACCTTGGCGTGTGCGACAAAATCGTCCCAGGGCTGGCGATGGCTGCGCTGTCATTCGGCCACTTACCGTCTGTCTTCATTCCGTCAGGCCCCATGGCCAGCGGCCTGCCGAACAAAGAAAAAGTACGCATCCGCCAGCTGTACGCGGAAGGGAAGGTTGACCGTAACGCGCTGCTGGAGTCCGAAGCCGCGTCCTACCACGCGCCGGGTACCTGCACCTTCTACGGCACCGCCAACACCAACCAGATGGTGATTGAATTTATGGGGATGCAGCTGCCGGGTTCTTCCTTTGTTCACCCGGATGCGCCGCTGCGCGCCGAACTGACCGCCGCTGCGGCACGTCAGGTGACCCGCATGACCGGCAACGGTAATGAATGGATGCCGTTGGGCAAAATGATTGACGAAAAAGTGGTGGTCAACGGTATCGTGGCGCTGTTGGCGACCGGCGGTTCGACCAACCACACCATGCACCTGGTGGCGATGGCGCGCGCGGCGGGCATTATCATTAACTGGGATGATTTCTCCGACTTGTCAGAAGTGGTACCGCTGATGGCGCGTCTGTATCCGAACGGCCCGGCCGATATCAACCACTTCCAGGCAGCGGGCGGCGTGCCGGTGCTGGTGCGCGAGCTGCTGAAAGGCGGGCTGCTGCACGAAGACGTGAACACCGTCGCCGGTTTTGGCCTGTCTCACTACACCATGGAACCGTGGCTGAACGAAGGCAAGCTGGACTGGCGTGAAGGCGCCACCGCGTCACTGGATGACAACGTCATTGCTACCTTCGATAAACCGTTCTCAAAACACGGCGGCACTAAAGTGCTGAGCGGCAACCTTGGCCGTGCGGTGATGAAAACCTCCGCGGTGCCGGTTGAAAACCAGGTGATTGAAGCGCCTGCCGTAGTTTTTGAAAGCCAGCATGATGTTCTGCCAGCCTTTGAAGCGGGCCTGTTGGACAAAGATTGCGTCGTGGTTGTGCGCCATCAAGGGCCAAAAGCGAACGGGATGCCAGAATTACATAAACTTATGCCGCCACTTGGTGTATTATTGGACCGCTGTTTCAAAATTGCGTTGGTCACTGATGGACGACTGTCCGGTGCATCCGGTAAAGTACCGTCAGCGATTCACGTAACGCCTGAAGCCTATGACGGTGGCCTGCTGGCAAAAGTACGCGATGGCGACATGATCCGCGTGAATGGCCAGACCGGCGAGCTAACGCTGCTGGTTGATGACGCTGAACTGGCCGCACGCCAACCGCATATTCCCGATCTGAGCGCTTCGCGCGTGGGGACAGGCCGTGAACTGTTTGGCGCATTACGGGAAAAACTGTCCGGTGCGGAACAGGGCGCAACCTGTATTACCTTTTAAGATGACACGTTTTGTAGATCTGGCGAGAGAATATTTCTGATGAAAAACTGGAAAACAACGGCTGAAGCAATCCTGACCACTGGCCCGGTAGTCCCGGTAATCGTGGTTAACAAGCTTGAGCACGCAGTACCGATGGCAAAAGCGCTGGTTGCCGGTGGCGTTCGCGTACTGGAAGTGACGCTGCGTACCGACTGCGCGATGGACGCTATCCGCGCCATTGCGAAAGAAGTTCCGGATGCTATCGTTGGCGCGGGTACCGTGACTAACGCACAGCAGCTGAAAGAAGTGACCGACGCTGGCGCGCAGTTTGCTATCAGCCCGGGCCTGACCGACGAACTGCTGAAAGCGGCTACCGCAGGCACTATCCCGCTGATCCCGGGTATTAGCTCTGTTTCTGAACTGATGCTGGGTATGCAGCACGGCCTGAAAGAGTTCAAATTTTTCCCGGCTGAAGCGAACGGTGGCGTGAAAGCGCTGCAGGCGATTGCAGGTCCGTTCTCTCACATCCGTTTCTGCCCGACTGGCGGTATCTCTCCGGCTAACTACCGTGACTACCTGGCGCTGAAGAGCGTGCTGTGCATTGGCGGTTCCTGGCTGGTTCCGGCAGACGCGCTGGAAGCTGGCGACTACGATCGTATCACCAAGCTGGCTCGCGAAGCGGTTGAAGGCGCGAAGCTGTAAGGTGTCTGCTGTACCCGGTCTGATGATCGGGTAAGCAAAAGAAGGGCGGGTATGCGTGAGCAACCCGCCTTTTTTCTTATCCCTGAATAACGACGGCTGCCGCAGCGATTTTGGCGCGTTCAACGGCATCTTCAACGCTATCGCCGGTGGCCAGCGCTACCCCCATGCGGCGTGAACCGGCGATATCCGGCTTACCGAACAGCCGCAGTTGCACACCCGCGCCGAGCGCATTCTGCACGTTATCAAAGGTCACGTTGTCACTGGTGAGCGTTGGCAGCAGCACGGCAGAAGCGGAAGGGCCATACTGGCGAATGGCGCCAACTGGCAAGCCAAGGAAAGCGCGCACATGCAGCGCGAACTCTGAAACGTCCTGCGAAATCAGCGTGACCATTCCGGTATCATGCGGGCGCGGCGAGACTTCGCTAAACACCACATCGTCGCCACAGACAAACAGCTCCACGCCAAACAGGCCGTAGCCGCCGAGTGCCAGCACCACCTCGCGCGCGATCGCCTGCGCGCGCTCCAGCGCCAGCGCGCTCATCTGCTGCGGTTGCCAGGACTCACGGTAGTCGCCATCTTCCTGACGGTGGCCGACTGGCGCGCAAAAGTGCACGCCGTCTACGGCGTTAACGGTCAATAGGGTAATTTCAAAATCAAAATTGACGACCCCTTCGACGATTACGCGCCCGGCACCGGCGCGGCCGCCTTCCTGCGCGTACTGCCACGCCTGAGCGAGCTGGTCTTCACGGCGAATAAAGGTCTGGCCCTTGCCGGATGAGCTCATCACCGGTTTCACGATGCACGGTAAGCCGATGTCGGCAACCGCCTGGCGAAACTGGGCTTCGCTATCGGCGAAGTGATAGGCTGAGGTTGGCAGCTTGAGGAGTTCGGCCGCCAGGCGGCGAATGCCTTCGCGGTTCATGGTCAGTTGGGTGGCCCGTGCGCAGGGCACGACGTGCTGACCCGCCTGCTCCAGTTCAATCAGCATATCGGTGGCGATAGCTTCAATCTCCGGCACGATATAGTGCGGTTTTTCCTGCTCAACCAGCGCTTTCAGCGCCGCGCCATCGAGCATGTTAATTACATAAGAACGATGCGCGACGTGCATCGCCGGGGCGTCGGCGTAGCGGTCAACGGCAATGGTTTCGATACCCAACCGCTGGCATTCGATCGCCACTTCCTTGCCTAACTCGCCGGAACCCAGAAGCATTACGCGCGTCGCAGCCGGACGCAGAGCTGTGCCTAATAACGTCATTTTACCTATTCCACCGTCTCACTAAAATTTGCCGCATTATAAACGAAAACGTTTGCGTGTGTCTCGTTGTCGGCAATCGGGCCGCGCTATCGCTGGATATTTGCGCATCTTTATGTGGAACAGACATATCCTGACATCAGCTCGCTTAGGCTGAGCATCTCACATATTTCTACTGGAGGTCGTATGTCAGGCTGGCTTAATCAACTGCAGTCTCTGCTGGGGCAAAAATCGGGTAGCGGTAAAAGCGACCTCAGCCAAATGCTGGTGCCCGGCGCATTAGGCGGCCTTGCTGGGCTACTATTGGCCAGTAAGTCGTCCCGCAAAATGCTGGCGAAGTACGGCACCGGCGCGTTGCTGGTGGGAGGCGGCGCGGTCGCTGGCAGCGTACTGTGGAACAAGTATAAAGATAAATTACGCGCAGACCCGCAAACCGCCAGCCAGTACGGTGAAGCGCCAGCGCCGCTGGATGTGCGTACCGAACGCTTGATTCTGGCGTTGGTCTTTGCGGCGAAGAGCGATGGACATATTGATGCCAAAGAGCAGCAGGCCATTGAACAACAGCTGCGTGAAGCCGGTATTGAAGAGCAGGGGCGTGCGATGATTGCGCGGGCGATGGAACAACCTCTCGACCCTCAGCGTCTGGCAAGAGATGTGCATAATGAAGAAGAGGCGCTGGAACTGTACTTCATCAGCTGTGCGGCGATCGATATCGATCATTTTATGGAGCGCAGCTATCTGAACGCGCTGGGCGAAGCGTTGAAACTGCCTCTGGAGGTCCGTGAGGGGATAGAACGCGATTTACAGCAGCAAAAACAGCAACTTTAATGCGTTTTATCACCGCTTTTGCTTGCATCATTGTTTAATTTGTCCACCCTTATAGGGTGTGACTAAAACAGAAGAATAACGAGATGCCGCCAAAAGCAAAACGGATCCCTCACGCCATGACCTTACATGGCGATACGCGCATTGATAACTACTACTGGCTGCGCGATGACACGCGCGCCAGGCCCGCGGTTATCGACTATTTACAGCAGGAAAACGCCTATGGCCGCCAGGTGATGTCATCCCAGCAAAGCCTACAGGATCGCGTGCTGAAAGAGATTGTTGACCGAATCCCGCCGCGAGAGGTTTCCGCCCCTTACATTAAAAATGGCTATCGCTATCGCCAGGTCTTTGAGCCGGGGCGTGAATATGCCCTTTATCAACGCCAGGCGCTGGGAGAAGAGTCGTGGTCGCTGCTGATTGATGAAAACAAGCGCGCGGCACACAGCGAATTCTATACCCTGGGAGGGCTAAACGTTGCTCCCGACAATAATCTGCTGGCGGTAACCGAGGATTTCCTCTCGCGCCGCCAGTACGGCCTGCGGATTCGTCATCTGGAAAATGAGACCTGGTTACCGGAGGTGATTGAAAATGTTTCGCCGGGCGTGGTGTGGGCCAATGATTCTCGCTCGCTCTATTACGTACGCCAGCACCCGACGACGCTACTGCCGTGGCAGGTGTGGCGTCATCAGATAGGGGAACCCGGTACCCAGGACGAGCTTATCTATGAAGAGCAGGATGACACGTTCTACGTCAGCCTGCATAAGACATCGTCACGCCAGTTCGTGGTGATTGCGCTGTCCAGCGCGACAACCAGCGAAATGCTGCTGGTGGATGCCGATACCCCGGACGCGAAACCGCAGACATTTTTAGCTCGCCGTAAAGATCATGAATACAGTCTTGATCACTACCAGGGACATTTTTATATTCGCTCAAACCGCGAAGGTAAAAACTTTGGCCTCTACCGGGGCGTAAACGGGGAAGAGGGCGAGTGGCAGACAATTATCGCCGCGCGCGATACGGTGATGCTGGAAGATTTCACGTTATTCCGCGACTGGCTGGTCGTGGAAGAGCGTCAGCGCGGATTAACCAGCTTGCGGCAGATTCACCGGCAAACTCATCAGGAGACGGCCATCGCCTTTGACGATCCGGCCTATGTCACCTGGATTGCCTATAACCCGGAACCGGAAACGGCCTGTTTGCGCTACGGCTACTCGTCGATGACCACGCCGGATACCTTGTTTGAGCTTGATATGGACAGCGGCGAGCGTCGCGTGCTCAAGCAGCAGGAGGTGAAAGGTTTCGACGCCAGTCGTTATCGCAGCGAACGCTTGTGGGTAACTGCGCGTGATGGCGCTGAGGTGCCGGTTTCGCTGGTCTATCGCCATGAGCATTTTCGTCGGGGTAAAAATCCGTTGCTGGTCTACGGCTATGGCTCTTACGGCGCCAGCATGGACGCCGATTTCAGCAGCAGTCGTCTGAGCCTGCTCGATCGCGGTTTCGTCTTTGCTATCGCTCACATTCGCGGTGGCGGCGAACTGGGGCAGCAGTGGTATGAAGACGGCAAATTCCTCAAAAAGCACAACACCTTTAACGACTATCTG
This sequence comes from Kluyvera sp., assembly GCF_965301105.1. Classification (NCBI taxonomy): domain Bacteria; kingdom Pseudomonadati; phylum Pseudomonadota; class Gammaproteobacteria; order Enterobacterales; family Enterobacteriaceae; genus Kluyvera; species Kluyvera sp. The sequence goes on along the minus strand of NZ_CBDKZX010000018.1, from coordinate 46,900 downwards.
GATGTCTGCGATGCGCTGCTGGCGAAGGGCTATGGCGCGCCGAATTTGTGCTATGGCATGGGCGGTAGCGCTGGCGGCATGCTGATGGGCACCGTTATCAACCAGCGACCCGAACTGTTCCACGGCGTAGTCGCTCAGGTACCGTTTGTGGATGTGCTGACCACGATGCTGGATGAGTCGATTCCGCTCACTACCGGCGAGTTTGAAGAGTGGGGCAATCCGCAGGATGAAACCTACTATCGCTATATGAAATCCTACAGCCCGTATGACAACGTACAGCCGCAGGTTTACCCGCACCTGTTGGTCACCAGCGGGTTGCATGACTCGCAGGTACAGTATTGGGAACCGGCAAAATGGGTGGCCAAACTACGCGAACTTAAGGTCGACGATAACCTGTTGCTACTGTGTACTGAGATGGATGCCGGGCACGGCGGTAAGTCCGGGCGCTATAAGAGCTATGAAGGGGTCGCGCTGGAGTATGCCTTCCTGATTGCCCTGGCGCAGGGAACCCTGCCAGGACAATCAGAGCGTTAGCTATTGGCCGAGATAGTGCTTCAACGTTAAACGCAGTTCCGGGCTCATGCGGTCGAGGTTGTTAAACAGCCAGCGCAGGTAGCCCGGATCGTTTTTTGCCACTTCCGCCACTTCCTGTCCGCGGTATTTACCGAAGGTAAAGGTGCGCAACAGCGCGGGTCGACCGGTGACGTCAACCATCTGTTCCGGCGTCCAGCCAGAGGTTTGGATGATGTCAATCAGCAGCGCGGCGGTGATGTAGCAGTCATACAGCGCGCGGTGGTGATGTAGCCCCGGCGGTGTGGCTACGTTCAGCTTGCGGGATTTGTATAACGCCATATTGCTGTACTTAATTCCCGGCCACAGGCGACGCGCCAGTTTCATGGTGCAAATCCACTCGCCATCCATCTCCGGCAACACGCGGCGGTCAAAGCTGGCGTTATGGGCGACATACCAGGGGCTTCCCTGGTAGAACGGCACGACGTCTTCAATCCATGGTTTATCGGCGACCATTTCTTCGGTAATCCGGTGGATCGCCATCGCCTGCGCGCTGATGGGGCGGTCGGGGCGAACCAGGTGACTCATCGGGTTGACGATTTGCCCGTCAATAACATCGACGGAGGCAATCTCCACGACGCCTCCTTGCAGGTCACAGGTTTCGGTATCAATAACGCGCAGCATGGCGAACTCCCGGCCAAAAGGACTAGCGTAATGGAATGATCTCGCCTTGCCAACCCTGAGCGCTTTTTCTGCCGGTGAGCAGCAATTCTCCGCTGTCGGCCCGAACGATCAACTGGCCATTCTCATCCCACAGCGCGCTGCCTCCGGAAAAGGTTCCGCTGGCGTAATTCGACTTCAATACCGCGATAGCGTACTTATGCGCAAACCGCTGCAGACGTTGGGTGATACGCTGCTGCTGTGGTTCCGCCATGCAGCTGACGGTCGCCAGCAGCGAGGCCTGAGGGGAAAGCTCACAACCTTCGTGGTTTAGCTCAAAGACGCTGACCTGATCCGATTCTGGCGCCAGGCAAGTACCGTGCCCCTGCTGTTGCTTAATCGGCGCGTCGGCATCGGGCGCGAAAATCACGATTCCCTTAATACGTTTGCCCGCGTTCTCCATTGGCAGCCCGGCAATGATGGTCATCCTGTGGCGCTGCGCGGCATCGCGCAGCGGTTGCAGCTGGCTATCACATGGCGGCGCGGGGAGCGTGTGCTCGTCGTTGGGGCCGGTAAGGGAGAGTTCAGGAAAAATGAGCACTTTACACGCCTGTTCGGCTGCGGCGTCAATAAAGCGCAAATGGTGGGTGATGTTATCTGCGATATCTCCCCTTCGGGGCGCATATTGCGCTGCAGCAATAGTCCATGTCAGCATCGTTGCGTCCTTCAACACGTTGTCAGCGAGTTTTATTCCGGACAATAGTAACAAGTCTGATGTAAGGAATTGTAACTAACAGTAATAATTATTTCTGTTTCGGTTCGTACGGCAGGCGGGAAAGGTTTACCGATGCTAAACGATGCGCAATGAGCCGCTCGCGAAACCAGTCGCGCAGGTGCGCTGGCTGTTCACGCTCGACGACTTCGGCTACAACCGGCATGTTATATCGCTCTTTGAAGGCAACGCCCGCTGCGGCAAGATCGACGTTAACTTTATCCATTTCCTGCTGAGGCAGGGCAGCCAGATTGGTTTGCATGGTTTTCTCCTTGGGAATACGCGCAAAAGTTACTAAGAGTCTCGCAAAATGGCAAGTCCGGAGGGCGCTCATCTCGACGTGAACATTATACAGCGTTATTCTTTGACTTATATTGATAACAAAAGGGAATGATGGAAATGAAATTCACCGCGCCTCGCACGCTCTGCGCCACACTGCTTCTTCTGAGTGCCTTCGGCTCCTCGCCCGTATGGGCTCACGCTCACCTGCAACAACAAACACCTGCCGCCAATGCTGAAATCACGTCGACGCCGCAAACGCTGACGCTTAATTTTTCTGAAGGTATTGAGGCTAACTTTAGCGGCGTTAAGCTGATCGGCCCGGAGCAACAGGTTGTTGACACAGGCAAGGCGACGCGCAGCGAAAATGACAAAACGCAGCTGATTGTTCCGTTATCCCAAACGCTGACGCCTGGTCTGTATACCGTTGAGTGGCACGTGGTGTCGGTTGACGGGCACAAAACGAAAGGTCAGTACCAGTTTAGCGTGAAGTAACCATGCTAGCGGCACTCTATATTGGTCTGCGATTTATTCATTTTGCCTCGCTGATGGTGGCCTTCGGCTGCACGCTTTACGCGGGCTGGTGGGCGCCATCTGAACTACGCCGACTGTTGATACAGCGTTTTTCCCAGCTGTTGCGTAGCTCGTTAGGGCTGAGTGTGCTGTCGGCTATGCTGATGCTGGTGGCGCAAGGTGGGCTAATGGGGGAGGGGTGGTCAGACACCTGGCGCCCGGAGGTCTGGCAGGCCGTACTGCATACGCAGTTTGGCAGCGTCTGGCTGTGGGAAATCGTGCTGGCGTGGGTGGCGCTGGGTATAGCGTGTGTACAGCCACGGCAGATGATGCGGCGACTTTTGCTTCTGTGCGTCGCGCAGTTTATTCTGCTGGCTGGCGTTGGCCATGCGGCGATGTATGAAGGCGCCGTCGGGGTGGCACAGCGCATTAATCACGCCGCGCATCTACTTTGCGCTGCGGCGTGGGCCGGCGGGCTGGTCCCCTTTTTGTACTGTTTGCGGTTGGCAAAAGGCCGCTGGCGCAAGCTCGCCATTACGACGATGATGTGTTACTCCCGTTATGGGCATCTTGCCGTGGCAGGTGCGGTAGCAACGGGGCTGGTCAATATCTGGATGATTCAGGGTGGTTTCACCGCCTCGACTCCGTACGGCGTTGCGCTGTGGGTGAAAGTGGGATTGGTCGCACTGATGATTATCATGGCGCTGTTTAACCGCTATTTACTGGTGCCGAGGATGACGGCGGCGAATGGATGGGCGCAGCGCGTCTTTTTACGTACCACGCAGGTGGAAATTGTTTTGGCGGCGCTGGTGCTGGCGTGCGTCAGCCTTTTTGCCACCTGGGAACCTTTTTAATTGAACTGGCGAATTATGAAAAAGATTATTCTCTCTTTGTTGTTGTTAACCACTGCCAGCAGCGCGCTGGCAGCGCAGGTCATTACCGTCAGCCGCTTCGAGGTGGGAAAAGAGAAGTGGGCATTTAATCGCGAAGAGGTCATGCTGACTTGCCGTGCGGATAATGCGCTGTATGTGATTAACCCGAGCACACTGGTGCAGTATCCGCTGAACGATGTGGCAGAGCAGCAGGTAAAGGCCGGTAAGACTCAGGCGCAGCCGTTGAGCGTAATTCAGATTGACGATCCGAATCAGCCCGGGGTGAAAATGAGCCTTGCGCCATTTATCGAGCGCGCAGAGAAACTTTGCTGATACATAGCAAATCTCTTTAATATTCAATAAAAAACCGCAACTATTCTCGCTGAATGGTTGCGGTTTTTTTTTTGCTATGCCGTTTATTCGACGAAAATTTTCCACTCACCAGGCCTGTGGACTGGAAAAGCTGTCACGGTCATCTATTCTTATAAAGCAAGGCGACTTAGCCTGCATTAATGCCAACTTTTAGCGCACGGCTCTCTCCCAAGAGCCATTTCCCTGGACCGAATACAGGAATCGTATTCGGTCTCTTTTTATCTGTATCATTCTATTGGTTATTTACATCGGGGGTTTTCCCCACCCGATGAAAATCTCCTGCAATCTCCATATGCTCTCTAAACCATATCATACTCAGCACCACGCCCGTCCAGATCTTTTTGCGTTATTGTTAAATTTTTGTGTTCTGCCTGTCGGGGGGGATGTCATCATCACGTGCCTTTGTATAAGGGGCAGTCTGATAAGCTGCGAAAGTGCGATGAACGGTAGAAGATCAGGATAGGTAGATGTTCGCCGCCGTCGGTCCTTTCAGACCGTTGATACGACAAAACTCAACGCGGACGCCAGGTATCAGGGATTCGGATTCACTGCTATACACTGCGGAGATATGGAGTAAAACGTCTTTTCGACCATCTGATGGGGTGATAAAACCTTTGCCGCTGAGGGCATCAAAACTTTTGACAATTCCTGTCATTTTACGAGACAAATAGATTCCTTTTAAAAAAACTCGGGCAAACTATACGCTTAAAAAAATAAAAAGCGAATTTTATCGCCATATTTCAATAAAGACTGCTGGACGGCTAAAATAAAATTTGCTAATCATCGCGGAACATGCCATTAATGGTAATGGCAGTTTGCAATGCATTCAACGTAAAACATTCTACTGAGTAGTCCTCATCGTCTGGCGCTATCGCTGATATCTTCTCTCTTTGAATTCAACGTACAATATCTGCGTTTCAGGGAAATGATTTAAATACCCTGTTTGAAGGGCGCAATGTTGAGTTTGCCATTTAGCAAGGTCTGGCGTCAGAATTTTTCTGTGTCAGATATTTCCTGGTTCAAAGGGCTGACACCCTACACATTTATTCAGAGCATCGCTGGTGTTTTATTGCATAAAGTTAAAATTTCAATGAATGCAATGTTGTTGAAACACAAAGTGAAGTCTCTACCCTTAAGAGGTATATCTTATGAATTTAAATATTCATTTTCGGTGCCCATGTTGTCATGGCTCCCAATATCGAACATCAGTATTTGATGTTTCAGAGAAAAATCCATTTGGCGCAAAGTGTATTTTTTGCAAAACCAATATGGTGTTTAATGAAACTGCAACCGTCAGGGGCAGCGATAGAGCACCGAGCGTTGCCGTCTAGTCTGATGTGCTAAAGAGTAAAAACAGCTGTTTTTGTGTGCTGAAGAAATCATAACAAAAAGTTGAATTTTCTTTGTCAAAAACATGTTTAAGCTTGACCTGTGTCTTTAATCACAGGAAGAAAAAATGAACAAAATAATGAGTCTGATGTTGCTGTCTACCGCGGTCTTCGCACCGGCTGCGTTTAGTGCGCCTGCAGGAACCCTTAGCGTTCATATTCTCAACCAGCAAACAGGAATCCCTTCAAAAGACGTTGATGTCACTCTGGAAAAACAACAGTCGACAGGTTGGGATATGCTTGCGCAAGGGAAAACAGATAGCGATGGCCGTATTAAGTCCTTGTACCCTGAAGACAAGGATATGCAGCCGGGGGTGTACAGAGTGACGTTCAAAACAGGCGATTATTTTAAGCGCGAAAAGCTATCCTCATTCTTCCCTGAGGTGCCGGTGTTGTTCACCGTGACGAAGACAAACGAAAAGCTTCATATTCCTCTCTTGCTAAGTCAGTACGGATACTCGACTTACAAAGGGAGTTGATACTGGTCACAGCACCACGTATCTTAGCCACTCAGCCAGCCTAACCGCTGGCTTTTTGTTTTCTATTATGGCGATGTGCAGTATGCAAATCCTGATGGGTGCTCAGCCTATTTTTCGGCAGAGGAATTTGTCTTTAATAACCCCATCAAAAAAGCGTCCTTTTGACTTCACGCTGAGAAATGTTTCGTACGTTTTTGAGGTGACGCCGACATACTGGTAAATGCCTGAACTGAAGAACTCTATTTCCAGTGTTTTTTGCTTTGCATCATAACCAATTGATTTAATTCTTGATGATGAGACGTTCTGACGCTGCATTATGTTCTGATTACTCCCTTCATCTTTTGAGTTGCAGGTGGGCCAACTCGATTGAACCCTTATCTTAACGCTTACTGAAGATTCATCCGCGAAAATTTGATCGCAAAGAAGAATTTTCTTATCACTCATGTGCGCAGGGAAGGTGAGGGTAACCAGGAATCTTACCCGATTTCTTTAAGTGCTGTTCCAAACATAACCGAGAGTCAAAACATCACGCGTTGTCGCACTGATAAAAAGAAAAATGATTAAAATCATTACGTTAAAAGTTTCATAACCCGCTAATAATATGAAAAGTTAGCATTAAAAAAATAATTTTGTAATGTGAATTAAATTCTCTATTTTTTTGCAGCAAAAAGGCGCATGCTTGCGGCGAGTTGAGCCACAGCCTGCCACCCCCGCCTCATACCTCTGATACCAGCCGTTTGTAAATAAACGTCCGGGAAGTGAATTTGTCGAATGCAGCAGGGTCCAACATATACACAAACGCATAAAGATGAATGAACGGAATCGATTCTCCTTAAGTGTTACCCTTGCATTTCGTTGCTGGAAAGAATGATGTTTAAAAATTTTGATACCGCTTTACTTCACCCGCGCAACGGGCTGAAGTGGTTCGCTCTGGCCGCCTTGTGGCTGGTTGTACAGTTACCTTACCCCGTTTTACATCTCCTTGGCACGTCGCTGGGTAAAGCATCCCGACGCTTTCTAAAACGCCGGGAGCAGATTGCGGCACGTAATATTGAACTTTGTTTCCCGCATATGGATGCCGCGGACCGTGAGAAGCTGATCGAGCAAAACTTTATGTCTCTGGGCATGGGGCTGATTGAAACCGGGATGGCCTGGTTCTGGAGCGATGCCCGCGTCAAAAAATGGTTTGATGTGGAAGGGTACGCCAACCTGATGAACGCGTTGAAAGAACAGCGCGGCGTTATGGTGGTTGGCGTTCACTTCATGTCTCTGGAGCTGGGTGGCCGTGCGATGGGGCTGTGTCGTCCGATGATGGCGACCTATCGTCCGCACAACGATCCGCTAATGGAATGGGTGCAGACTACCGGGCGTCTGCGTTCGAATAAAGCGATGATTGACCGTCGTAACTTGCGGGGTCTGGTGCAGGCGCTGAAGGCCGGTGAAGCGGTATGGTTCGCGCCCGATCAGGACTACGGCCCGAAAGGCAGCGTTTTTGCGCCGTTTTTCTCCGTCAACGAGGCGGCAACCACCAATGGAACAAACGTACTGTCACGTCTTTCCGGCGCAGCCATGCTGACGGTGACCATGGTGCGTAAACCTTGCCAGAAAGGTTATACCCTGCATATCAGCGAAGCGATGACAGACTATCCGAGTGGGGATGAGATCCCCGCTGCCAGCTATATGAATAAAATTATCGAGCGTGAGATTTTACGGGCACCGGAGCAATATCTGTGGGTGCATCGCCGCTTTAAAACCCGACCTCATGGTCAAGCATCATTGTACACTGTGGTGCCGCACGCTAAATAAATAACCCGCCTGTGGGCGGGTTCCTTTTGGGTTAGACAAGCCGCATAACCCAGGCATCGGACGGTTGATCGTAGTGCTTGCGATAAAGAACGGAACGTTCGCCATCAAGAAGGGCCGGGATGCTGGTGTCGGCGTCCCAGGCATCCAACTGCATACATAAATCGGGATCGGACTTACAAGGGATACTTAACGTTCGCTCGCCGTGTTGATCGGCATGCAGCACGGCGTCATCAATTTCGAATGCGCCAATGCGTACGCTGGTTTTACTCATCATGCTCTCCGTTAATCTGCTGACCGTTGTGGTACGACCAGTTAGGCCGTACCTTTTCAGCGTAGTCAACGTCGAGAATTACGCCAGTTAAAAAGTGCGCTTTTTTTGTCCGCTACTCCGACCTGCTGGCGAACAGTTTCCCATCTCGTACCAATTCGCGGGGATAACTGTTTTTCAATCGTGAACCAATGCGCTTTGCCAGCCCCAGCGGGAATCCCTGGAAGGTGACAATCACGTCGTCGTGAGCGGGCGGCTGTTGCGGATAGACGTCGCGGCCACGATACCATTCCTGCGCTTCTTCCAGCGTCAGTTCATGCCCCAGCTTTTGCGTATTAGCCAGCGCAACGACCGCTTCGTGCTGCCAGCGAAAACCTTTGTTGTGCGTTTCGGCAAGTTTCAGCCCAATACGGGAAAAACGAACTTTACCCAGCAGCGGCGCGATTTCGGTAGGGAACAGCCAAACCTCTTTGTCGCGCTGCCAGAGCGTTAGCGCCTCATCCCATTCAATGCCCACGCTGCGCGCTGCACTCTCAACGGCAGCGGATTCTCGCGTTTTCATCGGGGTGAACGGGAATTTACCCACCTTGTAGCCCGGCGCTGGCAGCGCTTCAATCGCCGCGGTCTTACGCAGTCGCGCGACGAAGAATCCTTCACAGTCATAAATTTGTGGGAACACGTGCAGGAAGCCTTCAGGCGTCAATGCCTGGTCAGCGCTAGCGAAGAGTTCACCCAAAGGCATAACCTCGACTTCCTGCGGATAACGCGCCAGCAGCCAGGCGACGACCGACTCGTTCTCGTCCCGGTTCAGCGTACAGGTCGAGTAGACCAGTGTGCCGCCCGGACGCAGCGCGTGGAAAGCGCTGTCGATCAGCTCGCGTTGGGTTTCGGCGATCGCCTGGTTACTCGCCAGCGACCAGTTCTTCAACGCATCGGGATCTTTACGCACCACGCCTTCGCCGGAACAGGGGGCATCGAGCAGGATGGCATCAAAGCACTCGGGTAAGGCGGCGCCGAACACGCGGCCGTCAAAGTGTGTGAGCGCGGTATTGCTGATGCCGCAACGGCTGATATTGGCGTGCAGCACTTTGACCCGGCTGGCGGAGAATTCGTTGGCCAGCAGCATACCGCGGTTGCCCATTCTGGCGGCAATCTGTGTAGTCTTCGAGCCCGGGGCCGCGGCAACGTCCATTACCCGAACCGGCTGCAGTCCGTCGGCAAACAGTGCCGCTACCGGCAGCATGGAACTGGCTTCCTGAATATAAAATAGCCCGCTCAGATGTTCAGCGGTGCTGCCCAGCGGCAGTGCGTCCTCGTCATCACGCTCAATCCAGAAGCCTTCCGCACACCAGGGGACCGGGGTCAGTTGCCAGCCATAAGGGGCGACCAGGGTGAGGAAATCATCAACCGTGATTTTCAGCGTATTCACGCGAATACTGCGACGCAGCGGGCGCTGGCAGGCGGCAAGGAATGCGTCAAACGAGAGATGAGCCGGCATGGCCTCACGCATCTGCGCGAGGAATTCATCAGGAAAATAGACAGAGTTTTGAGCCACTGGCGAATACCACAAGGAGATAAAGAGCGCGCAGTCTATCATAAAACGCGCCGGTGACGGGACACCGGCGCGTGAGGGAGGGCGTTAACGCGGCAGCGCGGTACCCCATTCGCGCCACTCTTTCGGCTCGGACTCGAGCAGCAGGAAGTGTTTGCCTTCCTGCGCCTTCGGTGCCAGAGGCGTTCCTGGCGGCGTGGCGAAAGCGATACCGCCACGAATGAACTGATTGAAGGTGCCGGTCTTCACCACACCGCCAATCAGGCCAAAGTCGAGACTGTAGCCGGAAGCCAGCCAGAAGACCGAGTTGTTACGCACCAGATGCTGATAGCGCTGGCCGATGCGCATTTCAATCATCACCCGGTCAGAGAGGCTACCGAGATGCAGGCCGGTAACGGTACCGACTTCGATTCCCCGGAACAGCACCGGTGTACCGATACTCAACGAACCGGATTCCGGCGCTTCCACGACCACGTTCAGGCCGTTGAGGTAGCGTGAATCGGAAATGGTCGCCTCCTGAAGTTCAAAATCGCGACGCAGCTCGCCGTGACCCGGCTCAACGTTGACGTACGGCTGGAGCAGGGTATCCAGGTGTTCAACGCCGGCCGCTGAGATTTGCGGTGTGATCACGGAGAAACGGGTACCGCGGCGGGCGAAGGTATTCACATACTCAGGGTAAAGAACCGCGCTGGCCTGCACTTCATTGCGCGAGGCATTGAGATCCAGACTTTGTACCTGCCCGATATCGATGCCGAGATAACGAATCGGCATACCCGCAGACAGTTTATCCGCATCAAAGGCATGCAGGGTGATCTGCCCACCAACGGCGCGCGCGGCGGTTTCTGAAGGGAACAGGACGCGCTTGTCGCCCTTGCGGGTTCCATTATTCGCTTCACTGATGTTATCAAAGCTGACTGCGCCTTTTAACGCCCGTGAAAGCGGGGAAGCCTGCACCGTCAGCCCGCTGCCGTTCAACTGCACTTTCGCGCCGCCTTCGGCCCAGAACACGCTGTTCGGGGTCAGCAGCGAACGGTATTCCGGCTTAATATGCACCGCGATATCAAACGCGTTGGCGCGCGGTTGTACGGAGGTGATTTCACCCACCTCAAACTTACGGTATAGCACGACGGAGCCGGTCTGAATATCCGGCAGCGTGTCGGCGGTGAGCATCAACGTGGTCGTCGGGAAATCGCTAAGATTATTTTCCTGTGCTTTTTCCAGATTGGCGAACAGCGGGTAGCTGGCTTTCATCGCTCCCTTTTCCCCGGGCAAAATGCGAATGCCGCCGCTCAGCCATTCATTGGCGCTGGCCCCGAGGAACTCTACGCCGTCGATACCGACTTTGACGTCCATTTTGCTGTTCACGACAAACTTGCTGTCACCGTGCAGCAGGTCACGGTATTGCGGATCGATGGCGATGGCGAAACTGATACCTTTGGCATTCAGCGTACGCTCCATGACCTGGCCGATGCGCACGCCATGCAGCATGATAGGTTGCCCGGCGTCGATGCCATAGCTCTCAGGCGCGGTCAGCGTTAGCGTCAATACGCCGGGCTGCTGCAACAGTGTTTTATCCGCAGCGAGTACGGTAAAGCGATCCTTAGGCGCGCCTTCACCCGGCACCAACTCAAAGGTACTGCCAGTGAGCAACTGACTTAGATTGGTGTTTTCCAGCGATAGCTTCGGTTGACGGAGTTCAATGCGCGTATTTTCGCGCAGCAGCGATACCACGCTCGGGTCGACGGTCATTTCGCCGGTCACCGAACTGTCCGGATTAAGCGTCATTTTTGTCAGCTGACCGACTTCCAGCCCCTGATACAGCATCGGCGTCGATCCCGCCTTCAGCCCATCGCCGTTCGGCAACTGCAGCTGAATAAGCACGCCGCGCTGGCTGTGGGCCAGATCTTCATAGAGGCCAAACTCATCGTTCTGCCCGGCGGCCTGGGAATCGGATGGCGAGTCGAAAGCAATCGCACCGTTAACCAGCGCGGCCAGACTCTCCAGTTGCACCTTCGCGCCGCTAAGGCCAACGTCGGCTTTCACGCCGGAGACATTCCAGAAGCGGCTGCCTTTTTTCACCAGATTGGTGAAACGGCGCTCGATCAGCACGTCAATGGTGACGCCCTGATTATTCGGATTGATCGTGTAGTCGTAGACGCGGCCAACCGGAATTTTGCGGAAGTAAACCAACGACCCGGTATTGAGCGAACCGAGGTCCGGCGCGTGCAGGTGGATCATCAGCTCGCCGTTGTTCAGACGGTATTTCGGCTGTGTGTCGAGGGCGGTGAAATGATCACGCGGTTCGCCTTTACCGGGCATCATGCCGATATAGTTACCGCCGACCAGCGCATCCAGCCCGGAAACACCCGCGAGAGAGGCTTTCGGCGTGACCAGCCAGAATTGGGTATCTGCTCGCAGTGCGTCTTCCATATCGCTTTTGATGCTGGCGCGGACTTCAATTTTGCTGCGGTCACGGGCCAGACGGATATCCTGAACCGTTCCCACCTCAACGCCCTGGAAGCGTACCGGCGTGCGGCCGGGAACAATACCATCCGCCGACATAAAGTCGATGGTGATGGTCGCTCCCCGGTCTTCGTAGCTGTTCCAGATAAGCCAGCCGGCAATCATCAGCGCGATGACCGGTAATAGCCAGAACGGTGAAATGCGACGTTTTGTTTTAATTCGCGCCTCAGTCTGTGAAGCGGGCGTTTCCTGACTCATGTGCGTCCCAAAGTAAGCGGCTGTCCAGCCATTCAACAGCAAGAATAGTTAATATTACCGCAGCGCCAAAATAAAACGCAGCGGGGCCCATCGTAAAGGCGAGAAGTTGATCGCGATTGATGAGCGACATGGTTAACGAAATAACAAACAGATCGAGCATTGACCAGCGGCCAATCCAGGTGACAAAACGCAGCAGCAGGATGCGCGTGCGCAACCCTTGTTCGCACTTAAAGTGGATGCTGATAAGCAACGTCAGCATCACGATAATTTTGGTAAAGGGGACCAGGATACTGGCAAAAAAGACTACCGCCGCCACCGCCACGTTGCTATTGGCCAGCGACAGGATCCCGGAAAGAATCGTATCGTCCTGGCGGCCGCCATTGACATAGATAATGGAAATAGGCAGCAGGTTGGCGGGGAGCAGAAAAACAATCGAGCTGATCAGCGCCGCCCAGCTTTTTTGCAGACTGTGTTTGCCGCGGTGATAAAGCGGTGTATGACAGCGGCGGCAGCGACCGCGCGCATCCGGGAAACCGGTATAATGGCAACTGCGGCACACCTGGAGCGCGCCGTCGGGCCGCGTAGCGGGGCGCTGGGGATAGAAGCGTTCCCAAAGCTGTTCGACGTTTAGATGAATCAGCGTCAGGATACTGAGCACCACCAGCGAGATATAAGCCAGCAGGCCCAGGCCCGGTTGCAGGAACGCGTAGTCCTGGACCTTAATCGAGGCCACGGCGATACCGACCAGGTAGATGTCGAGCATCACCCACTCTTTCAATTTATCGAGCATCAGCAGGACAGGACGAAGATTCATCCCTAGAATGTTACCGAGCCACAAATAGGCGATGGACGTCACCAGCACCGCGGGAGCGGCGACGGTGCAGAAAAACACCATCGCGGCGGTGATGGGGTGTCCGCTATCGGTCATCAGCCAGATCCCATGCAGCAGATTGGCGTCAATGCGGACGCCGAGCAGATACAGCCGCAGCAGCGGTTCGCTCCAGGCGAAGGGCATCAGCAGCAGCATGGCAATCGCCATGGCGCCCAGACGGGTTAACGACCAGTCGCGGCCGTCGCGCACTTTGGCGTTACAGCGTGGGCAATAGGCGCTTTGCGATGATTTTACGACCGGTAACCGAAAAAGCATATCGCACTGCGGGCAACGTTGGTAATGTGCCCACGGCAAAGGTTCGCTGACCGTGTGAATTCGTATTTTTTTCGTCGGCGTTATACGTGATGTTTTCAGTGCCATTTATTACATTGATAAATGAATGTATAACTCTATCTTAACCTAAGTATGGATTCATCTTGAGCCCGAACGCACTTAATGCGTATTTTATAAGGGCCCAGGCAAGGTAACGAATCAGTAACATCGTAAACAATAGTGATTGAATAATGAGCAAAACAGAATTTTACGCGGATCTTAACCGCGATTTTCAGGCATTAATGGCAGGTGAAACAAGTTTCTTAGCGGTAATCTCCAATACCAGCGCGCTGCTGTACGAGCGTCTGTCCGACGTTAACTGGGCCGGTTTTTACCTGCTGGAAGGCGATACGCTGGTTCTCGGGCCGTTTCAGGGCAAAATTGCCTGCGTGCGTATCCCGGTGGGCCGCGGTGTTTGCGGTACCGCGGTAGCGGAAAATCGCGTTCAGCGCGTAGAAGATGTTCATGCTTTTGATGGGCACATTGCCTGTGATGCTGCCAGTAACGCCGAAATCGTGCTGCCGCTGGTGGTCAATAACCAGGTTATTGGCGTGTTGGATATCGATAGCACCGTGTTCTCGCGCTTTGGCGAAGAGGATGAACAGGGGTTGCGTGAACTGGTTGGCCACCTGCAAAAAGTGCTTGAAGCCACCGATTACCAAAAATTCTTTGCACCCGTCGCAGGATAATCAACGGATAACGTAGCATTTACGGATGACGTCATTATAATGTCGCCTGTTCATGCCTGCGGCTTGTTGGCTACGTCCGTTGTAATCAGGAAATTTCATGGAAAATCAACCTAAGTTGAATAGCAGTAAAGAAGTTATCGCATTTTTAGCCGAACGTTTTCCGCAGTGCTTCAGCGCGGAAGGTGAAGCTCGTCCTCTGAAAGTCGGTATTTTTCAGGATCTCGTCGAGCGTGTTGAAGGGGAGATGAACCTCAGCAAAACCCAACTGCGTTCCGCACTCCGTCTTTATACTTCAAGCTGGCGCTACCTGTACGGTATCAAAGCCGGTGCAGTTCGCGTCGACCTCGACGGCAACCCTTGCGGTGAGCTGGACGAGCAGCACGTCGCGCACGCACGTCAGCAGCTTGAAGAAGCCAAAGCTCGCGTTCAGGCGCAGCGCGCTGAACAGCAGGCGAAAAAACGCGAAGCCGCCGCTGCTGCTGGTGAGCAAGGCGATGCGCCGCGTCGTGAGCGTAAACCACGTCCTCCGGTACGCCGTAAAGAAGGGGCTGAGCGTAAGCCGCGCGCTGCTACTGTAAAACCAGCCGCTAAACCGGCTCGCGAAGTGCGCGAAGAAAAACTGACGCCGGTTTCCGATCTGTCCGCACTGACGGTCGGCCAATCCCTGAAAGTTAAAGCGGGCAATAACGCTATGGATGCCACAATCCTGGAAATCACCAAGGATGGCGTTCGCGTTCAGCTTACTTCTGGTATGTCAATGATTGTACGCGCAGAACACCTGGTGTTCTGAAACGGAGGCCGGGCCAGGCATGAACAAACTTTTTAGGCTCTCCGCGCTTGCTGGCCTGTTATTAATAACAGGCCAGGCCTTAGCGGTGGAAGATATTACCCGTGTTGATCAGCTTCCTGTGCTTAAGGAAGAGACTCAGCACGCCACGGTAAGCGAGCGCGTCACCTCGCGCTTTACCCGTTCTCACTACCGCCAGTTCGATCTCGACCAGGCCTTTTCGGCCAAAATTTTTGACCGCTATCTGAACCTCCTGGACTACAGCCATAACGTGCTGCTGGCCAGCGACGTTGCGCAGTTTGCGGCGAAGAAAGGGCAGATTGGCGACGAGCTTCGTTCCGGCAAACTGGATGTCTTTTACGATCTCTACAATCTGGCGCAAAAACGTCGCTTTGAGCGCTATGAGTATGCGTTGAAGGTGCTTGAGCGCCCGATGGATTTCACCGGTAATGACACCTTCAACCTGGATCGCAGTAAAGCGCCATGGCCGAAGGATCAAGCCGAGCTGAATGCGCTGTGGGACGGCAAAGTCAAATATGACCAGCTGAGCCTCAAGCTCGCCGGTAAAGACGATAAAGAAATTCACGATACCCTGGCGCGTCGCTATAAGTTCGCGATCCGTCGCCTGGCGCAAACCAACAGCGAAGACGTGTTCTCGCTGGCGATGACTTCCTTCGCCCGTGAAATCGACCCGCATACCAACTACCTTTCACCGCGTAATACCGAACAGTTCAATACCGAGATGAGCCTGTCTCTGGAAGGGATTGGCGCTGTGCTGCAAATGGATGATGACTACACCGTGATCAACTCCATGGTGGCAGGCGGCCCGGCGGCGAAGAGTAAGGCGATTAGCGTGGGCGATCGTATCGTCGGCGTAGGCCAGGCCGGTAAAGGCATGGTTGACGTGATCGGCTGGCGTCTTGATGATGTTGTTGCGCTGATCAAAGGGCCGAAGGGTAGCAAGGTACGCCTTGAAATTCTTCCTGCCGGGAAAGGCTCAAAAACCCGTATTGTTACCCTGACCCGTGAGCGTATCCGTCTGGAAGATCGCGCGGTGAAAATGTCGGTGAAAGGCACGGGCAACAATAAGGTTGGCGTACTCGATATTCCGGGCTTCTACGTTGGTCTGACTGAAGACGTGAAGGTTCAGCTGCAGAAGCTGGAAAAACAGAACGTCAGCAGCGTTATTATTGACCTGCGCAGCAACGGCGGCGGCGCGCTGACCGAAGCGGTCTCGCTTTCCGGTCTGTTTATTCCGTCCGGCCCTGTGGTGCAGGTACGTGATAACAACGGTAAGGTGCGCGAAGACAGCGACAATGACGGCGTGGTTTATTACAAAGGGCCGCTGGTGGTGCTGGTTGACCGCTTCAGCGCCTCGGCGTCGGAAATCTTTGCTGCGGCAATGCAGGACTACGGTCGTGCGCTGATCGTGGGTGAGCCAACCTTCGGTAAAGGCACCGTACAGCAGTATCGCTCTCTGAACCGTATCTACGATCAAATGCTGCGCCCTGAATGGCCGGCGCTGGGCTCCGTTCAGTACACCATTCAGAAGTTCTACCGCATTAACGGCGGCAGTACGCAGCGTAAAGGCGTTACGCCGGACATCATGATGCCGACCGGTAACGAAGAGACCGAAACCGGTGAGAAGTTCGAAGACAACGCGCTGCCGTGGGATAGCATCAATGCGGCGACCTACGTGAAGTCTGGCGACATGGCGCCGTTTGAGCCTAAGTTGCTGAAGCTGCATGCCGATCGTATTGCGAAGGATCCTGAGTTCCAGTACATCGCTAAAGATATTGCGCACTTCAACGCAATGAAAGATAAGCGCAGTATCGTGTCTCTCAATTACGCCCAGCGTGAAAAAGAGAACGAAGAGGATGATGCGACTCGTCTGGCGCGCGTGAACGATCGCTACAAGCGTGAAGGCAAGCCGCCGATTAAGAAGCTGGACGATTTACCGAAAGACTATAAAGAGCCAGATCCGTATCTGGACGAAACGGTGAATATCGCCGTTGACCTTTCGAAGCTGGAGAAATCCGCGCCCGCTGAACAACCGGCGGCAAGCAAGTAACCCCAACAGGCACAAGCAATTGTGCCTGTTTTTTTATCTCCCTCAAGTTCTTGTCAACAATGATGCTACAAAATGTAAAGTTGTGTCTTTCTCGTGACTTAGCCTCACGTGATCGTTGAAAATCGGCGGATTACCCCTACGATAGGGATAATCGCATAGTGCGTTTTGTTAAGAAGAGGTTAAAAGTAAATTATGATGCGAATCGCGCTTTTCCTGATGACCAACCTGGCCGTGATGGTTGTGTTTGGGCTGGTGCTAAGCCTGACAGGAATTCAGTCGAGCAGCATGACCGGTCTGCTGATTATGGCGCTGCTATTTGGTTTCGGCGGTTCCATTGTTTCATTGATGATGTCGAAATGGATGGCGCTGAAATCGGTAGGCGGCGAGGTCATTGAGCAACCGCGTAACGAGCAGGAACGCTGGCTGTTGGAAACCGTCGCTCGTCAGGCGCAGCAGGTAGGGATTGCCATGCCACAGGTTGCGCTGTACCACGCGCCGGATATCAACGCCTTTGCTACCGGCGCACGCCGTGATGCATCGCTGGTTGCCGTGAGTACTGGCCTGTTGCAGAACATGAGCCGTGACGAAGCTGAAGCGGTCATCGCCCATGAAATCAGCCACATTGCCAACGGTGATATGGTGACCATGACGCTGATCCAGGGCATTGTGAACACCTTCGTTATCTTTATCTCACGCGTCATTGCGCAGATTGCGGCGGGCTTCCTCGGCGGCAACCGTGACGACGGAGAAGAGAGCAGCAACGGCAACCCGCTGATTTACTTCGCGGTGGCGACGGTGCTGGAGCTGGTGTTTGGTATTCTGGCGAGCATTATCACCATGTGGTTCTCGCGCTATCGCGAATTCCACGCTGATGCCGGTTCGGCGAAGCTGGTGGGCCGCGAGAAGATGATTGCGGCGCTGCAGCGTTTGAAAACCAGCTATGAACCGCAGGAAGCCAGCAGTATGATGGCGTTCTGCATCAACGGTAAATCCAAATCGTTGAGTGAGCTGTTTATGACTCACCCGCCGTTGGATAAGCGTATTGAAGCGCTGCGCAGCGGTGAATACCTGAAGTAATCGTTGTTGCCGAAAAGAATGCCAGCCCGTTTACCGCAGGCTGGCTTTTTTTTAGCCGCGATGATGAGACGCGGTTTTTAAATCGATAATACGACCAATATTGTCGTGATAGACCGTCAGCAGATTGTACTGGCTCATCTCCGAAATAATCTGCGGCGCAATGTTAAAACTGCGGGCAAGTTCGTCCCTCTGCAGCGACGCCAGGCGGGCATGGCGTCGGGAATGTGTTCGCCGACGGTTGTATTGATACCAGAGAATCAACAGCCAGCCGTTGATCGCGGCAATCATCAGGTACACCAGCAGAGTATTAAACGCCTCGACCATCGTATCCCAGCGTTGTCCGCCGTCTTCGGTCAGCTTCATTAGCAGATTGGCGTAGAGAAAAAACAGAAAACCGCACCAGGCGAGCAGCGTTAACGCCGCGTCAAAGCAGCGGGGCATCAGGCGGTGTTCGGTTAAAATTATGCTATTTTCGTTCATCACATTCTTCCTTTACCACGATCGGGACTCACCCAACGCGCGCGTGCGCGCTGGCGTTTCAGCATGACTTTCGGGAAGGCGACGATGGTTGTGAACATGCCTATCATCCAGTACACCATCGGGAACCAAATCACCCAGAACAGTGAAAAGGCGACCTTCTTTTCATAGCGGCGTTCAATAAACAGGCTGACGGCGAACTGTAGCAAACACATCACCCCCAGCAGCAGGCCGGTAAACTCCGGGGGAAACAGGCTTCTGACGGCCAGATTTTCCGGCAGCGGCAAAAGAGAGCTGAGCAGAAACAGCAGTACCGTCACCGCATAGGCAAAAGCCCACAGCGTGGAGAGTGCATATTCCGCAAACAGGGGCCACATTCGGTGATGTTCCCAGCTAAACAGTTTGCGCAGATTAACCAGGAAAACTTCCGCGCCGCCTTGTGCCCAGCGCAGGCGCTGCTTCCACAGTCCCTTTAGCGTCTCAGGCATCAGGATCCAGCACAGCGCACGTGGTTCAAAAAAGATGTCCCAGTGGTGCAGCTGTAACTTCCAGCTGATGTCGATGTCCTCGGTAATCATATCGGGGCTCCAGTAACCCACGTCGGCCAGTGCCTGTCGACGGAAAGCGGCAATCACTCCGGAGACGGTAAATACCCGGCCATAAATGCGCTGCGTGCGTTTGATGAGCCCGATAATCGAGGAAAATTCACCGACCTGAATACGGCCAATCAGCGTGGATCGCGTGCGAATACGTGGATTGCCCGTCACTGCCCCCACATGCGGGTACTGAATCAGCGGCGCGACCAGATAGGCCGCCGTATCGCTATCGAGCAGGGCATCGCCGTCGATACACACCAGCAGATCGCCCCTTGCCGCAGCGGCTCCCGCTTTTAACGCCACGGCTTTGCCCTGATTTTCCGCCAGATGAATCACCCTCAGGCGTGGCTGCTCGCGCGCAAGCTGTTCAAGTACCTCGGCGGTATCATCTGCTGAGCCGTCGTTGATGGCGATCACCTCAATATGCGGATAACGCTGTGCCAGTGCCGCGCAGAGGGTTTCTCGCGCATTCTTCCCTTCGTTAAAACAGGGGATTAGGATCGATATCAGCGGCTCGCCGGGCAGAACGGGAGGCGGCATTTTGGGATCCCACGGCCAGCGGCGTTCAAGCTGAAACCAAAAATAAAGTCCGCCGGTGACCCACAGTACCGACATAAATAGTGGCCAGAAGAACACGAAATCGAGAATCAACTCACCGGTAAAAATGGCTGCGACGCCCAGCGGCAGCCCGAACACCAGTCCTAAAATACAAAATGCGATAAGGCGATCAGTCATTTTTGGGGTACCAGTACGAAGAGAATGCGGGCCGAATACGAGCCATGTTGGGCTGGTTTTCGATGAAATCGTCGGGATAGTAGCCGTAGTTTTTCACACCGTTGAGCTGGAGCACCTGCATCCACTCCACCAACTGAGCGTCGGGGACAGCATTTTGCGCCCGGTGATTCCAGTCTTTGGCCTGAAGCTCGAAAATCGTTTTGCTTAACGCGCCGGGACGAGCCGCCACCGCGCGAACCAGCTGAGCCAGCCAGTCATCGGCTTGCGCAGGGGTAACGGATTCCATCAACGGCATGGCCATTGGTACCGTCCAGTCATAGGCGGCCAGAAAATCGTCGAGATTCTGCGCAAACCAGGCCTCGCTCTCCGGCTCCAGCAGCGGGAGGGCGAAAATATTGCGTGCGGTTTTGACCTGGGGGCCACGAATACGCTGGGCAGCGTGGCTTAATTGACGAGTGAACGTCACGAGTGTCTGGCTCTTGAAACGCGTCCAAGCCCGACGCTCGGTAGGGTGGCGGGCCATGTCGGCGATGCTGTAGGAAGAGCCGGACTGTTGCCACGCGCTAATGGCCGCCGGGCCCGCATCCTCAAAATCGCTAAGCACGGCATCATCGTGAAATAAAATGCCGTTGAATGGGGCATAACGGGCGAGATCTTCATAGAGATCCGTTATCTGACGACGCGCCTGCGGGCTCCACGGTGACAGTCTGATGTAGGGCTCGGTGGCGGTCAGCGTACGCCCGGTTTGTGGATCCCAGCGTTGTACGCGGGGAAGGGAGGGGGCGAGGTCGAATGCCAGCACTGGCATCCAGGCATAAACCTTAACTCTGGCGCGGGTCTGCAACTGCCAGGAGACGAAGTTAAACAGATCGGCGCGTACGGGGAGCCAGCGATTGGGGAAATAGAGCGCTTTAATGTTGCCGTCGCCCTGTGGGTCGGAAAACGCCTGTAGAAAGACATGGCTGATCTTCATGTCGTAGACCCGCTGCACCAGCTTGTCGATATTACGGGTCTGCTGGGCGACATCCGGGTCGTAGAGATAGTCGAGATCAACATGCATCACACGCACGACTTCCGGTTCCTGCACCTGCGTCACCATGCTGGCGAAGGCTTTTAGCGAAGGGTTTCCAGAAATGAGCAGGCGAGGGATATTTTCAATGTCGCTGGCATCGCCCAGACCATCGGCCAGCGTAAAGGCTAATTGATAACCGTGCTTTTTGGCGATGGCAAGCGTCGCTCCGTTGGCTTCTCCATAGGGCCAAACCCAGGCGCGTGGCGGTTTCCCGGTTACTTCACCGATTTTCGCGGTCACTTTACGCACGTCTTCACTAATGCGCTGGGTGAACTGCTGGTCTGTTTCATAACGGCCGCTTTGCCGATCGTAGAACCGATTGGCGACCGCCGGTTCGAGGCTACCCTGTGGGTTAGCCGGAATGCCATAGTGTGAGGCCCAGGTATGGGCTCCCACTTCCACCAACGGCGAACGGCTGACTTCTCTCACCATCTGCCAGGTGGCAAAACGTTCACGTGGCGTCATCAAGCCGCCAAAATTGACGGTCTGTCCGGCGGGCGTATCGACCCAACTGCCGACCGGCGCCCACAGCGCGGGGACATTCCAGGCTTTCAGCAGCGGCCAGACACGGGTATAAAAGCTGCTGTAGCCATCGTCGAAACTTAGCAAAAATGCCTTTGGCGGCAGCGTCTTACGCGATTGATGCGCATCAATAATATCCTGTACGCTGATGGCGTGATAGCCGTTGTGCAGTAGCCAGCTAATCTGTTCGTTGAGCGCGCTGGTGCGTACGGTCAGGTAGCGCTGGTCGGCGATATCATCCTCAACGTCGTGATAACCCAGCACCAGAAAGTGGTTTTTTGGCCACGGTTGGCTGGCGACTAGCGGCGCGCGATCCTGCGGGGCAATAAAGGGCATTGCTTTGGCATAAGCGACTGCGCTCATGCACAGCCAGCCTATCGTAACCAGGCTGATACGGAGACGTGTGTTCAGCATAATCATCCTTAAAACCGTAAAGTGGCATCAAAGGTGACGGCGAGATTGCTTTCGCGTTTGCCGTCGTAGGGGCGCTTATCCCAATTAAGCATCAGCCCGGTATCAAGGACGTTGTTCCACTGAACGCGTTGCCCGTAACCTAAGAGGGTGATAGCGCCTGGGGACCGTTGTTTCTGCCAGTAGACGCCGCCACCGGCGACGATCTGTTGGCTCCAGAGCGTGTCGTAGTGTCGGTACATCTGGTGGTCGACGGTCAATGAAGCCGCCGCGGAGAGATCCCGCGCCGGGTTGTAATACTGGGTGTCGGCGAGGCTGTTGGCGCTTGCGGAGATTTCCGGGCCAAGGGTGAGCGTCATTGATGGTCTCTGCCACAGACGTTCCTGGCCGGTTACGCTATATTCCTGCCGACGGTTGCCGTCAGAAAAATCGCTAGCTGCGGCACTGAGGCGGTAGTCTCGCCGTTCATTCTGATACCAATGCACTGAAGCCTCTGCGCGGTTGGCGCTGATCCCATTACGCAGCGCCCGTAAGGGCGTGGTGCGGGAGATTCGCTCTATTTCGCCGCCAAACTGCCAGCTGTCAACTGGTCGATATTTTGCAGCGATGCGTGCGCCCGGCTTGCTGGTGCCGTGATAGTGATTGCTGGACAGTTCGGCCTCGCCCCAAAAATCACGTGGTCGCCACTCCAGACCGCCAAAGAGATGACGCGCGGAGCCTTTGCCCTCATCAAAATGGCCCTGTGCAAAGCGGGTACCGGCAAATACGCGCCAGTTGTCCGCCTGCGGGGGAGAGTAGAGCGTGGCATCCCAGGAGAGATCGTGCGTGCCGCTGATGGGGTTGTCGGAATACAGTCCCTTACCAGCGTTAATGCGTAACTCTGAAAAATGCTGAATGTCGCGCAGCCTGGCCAGCTTCTGCGCGCTGCGATCCTTAGGCCCGCGGGCGATGATATCGTCAGTCAGTACATCCAGCTGATGCCATTCATGAAGATCCATGGCGACGTAGGCCTGCTGGCTTTCCAGTTCGATATTTGCAGGTTCCAGCGCCTCTGCCATTTTGAGCTTACGTTCCGCCGCTCTGGGCTGGCCGCGAGCCTGCAGCACCGTGGCGTAATCGATTTGTAGCCCTTGATTGCCCGGCGCGGAGTCAGCCAACTGGCGGGAAAGTGCCTGCGCCTGTGGTAACGCGTTACTCTGCGCGAGGTACTGCACGTAGAGCGATTGTCCGGTCAGCCAGCGATCGTTAGGCAGGGCGATGGGATCGCCATAATCGTACCGGGCCCAGGGCGTATTCTGCATTACCCGGGCAACGTATTGCCTGGCGGCCTGGTACTGACCGGTATCCAGCAGGGCGAAAAATAATGCGTTCTGGTCATCATCAGCGTCCGGGATATAGCCCGGATGCTCGGCGAGGAGCGTCTGGGCGGCGGAAACGTTTTCTTGTTCCAGATAGGCTGAAATAACCCAGCCGATAGCCCAGTCGGGCACGGTTTGCTTTGCGGCGAGTAGCGTCTGGTATTCATGAGTCACCGACGAATAGTCGGCGTTGGCATAGAAGGCGCCAAGTCTGTCGAGACGGGCGCGTATCACATCCTGCTGCGCAGCGGGATCGTCTTTCCAGCGCGTTAACATCACGTCGTAGCGGCTGAGCGCCAGCTGCGCCAGAAAGAAGCGTTCTTGTTCGGTGCGGGTCGGTAGGACTGCAAGGCGCACGATTTCTGCCGTCGCATTGAGATCCAACTGCCGACGCTGCTCGGGCGTGAGTGTCGCCGACGACGCGTGTGCTTGCGCTGGCGTAGCAACTCGGCTATCGCTCAGGGCCGCAACCCACTCGCTGAGCATCGCGCTATCGTGTGGGTCATGGACGAGTGCGAGGGTATCGTTTAATAACCGATCCCAGTCTTTCCCTTGCTGTTGATACACATAGGCCAGCGTTTGCAGATGGGCAGGGGTATGTCGTTCGGTGAGCAAGCGCTGCGCCTCTTTCAACGCCGCAGAGTCCTGACGCGCGTCGGCCAGGGTTTTAATGTAGCCGATACGATAGTCATCATTATCGGGCGCCAGCATAAGGGCCTGTTGCCAAAGCGATAGCGCTGTTTGCCACTGTTGAAGATTTCGCGCGGACTGAGCGGCTGCGGCGACCCCTCGTGGCGGAATCGGCATATATACCTGATAGCGTTGCCAAATCTGAATAACGTCACGATCGCGCCCGGCCCACGATGCCACCTGTAGCCAGTCCGCGACCTGCCCGGCATTTAAGGCATTATGCTGCTGATAGCGTTCAACATAGATAAGAAACGCGGAGTAATTACCGCTCCGCGCTTGCTCAATCTGTTGTTCATATATGGATTGAGCGCCCTGCACCAGGCCCGGAATCAGTAATATCAGGCTAAATGAAAGCGATAATTTGGAGTTGCGATAATAGCGTGTTTTATTGTGATGAGACGAGCTATCCATATCTATTTACCATAACTGTATCCAGAGTTCGTGACAAAACATGGCCGCCTTTCAATCCTGAATCAGGGAAAGGTAATAATTGCGCGAAGCAGATTGTTCTTTTGGTCTGTCTAACTTACTTTTAGGTAATAAAGCATTTCCTCAAACGGAGTTGTATGATCGCTAATATACACCGGATGTGATTGTCGATAAATATACCGAAAATGGCCTCTATGTTTTAGGATTTATCTGTAGATAAATGAAAAAATAGGGTTTTCTGATTGTTTGGTTTTGATTTTAAATTATTGATAATGATCTATTTTGTTGTATTTCATGTGGTTATGAATTAAGGGCGAGGCTCAATAGGTTGTGGCATGAAATGGCTTGTGAACAGGCAATATTTAGGACGTTTTATGACAAAAAATCTTAATCTCTTAAACTGCATCTTTTCTGTGGTTGTTTTTTAATTATAATCACGATGAGTCATTATCATGCCGCCTGTTGTGATGGCGTGATATGGCGGGCAGAGAGGTAATCAAATCAACATAGTTTGTCACCATTATAATAAGCCATGCAATGGAGGTTGTCTTTTCTCCTGAAAGGATGTTCCTGCTTTAAATGTATAAGGGATGATTTGTGGCAACATCTATACTTTTAGTAACGCAAGACAGCTACCTCGTCAGAGGCATTGAACTGTTATTCCCGGATATTATTCAGTTAGATTCGATTGATCGTAAGGTGTTTGATGGCAGCGCCGACGAATATTCTGTATTGATTGATAGTCGCTCACCGCTTCATTGTTATGACTATCTGATACTGGATGCGTCGCGATCGAAAAAACCGGTTTCCTGTATCATGCTGGATATGCGCTATCGTGAAGCTGAAATGCTGAACATGAAGTTGTTTTTACGCAACCTGCTTGAGCCGACGGATATTACGGCATTATTTACGCTGCTGTTGAACATGAAAAGCCGTCGCTTAACATCGGTCTGGCTGGAAAACCTTGTTCTCAGTGACGCTGAGCGGCTGATGCTACATCTGCTGATGACGGGTATGACCATGGAAGAGGCGGCCGACATGTTGAATATGTCAGTGAGGGGGCTTTATCGACAGCGAACCGAACTGTCCGAACGTCTTGGCGTGGACAATTTTAATGAGGCTTGCTTGTTTATTTTCAAAAATAATCTGCTGGAGTTGCCCGGCGATACCCGCGGGTTAGGCAACCGGCGGGTATCGTCAGAGGAGGGGGCTTAACTTTGCGCGCGCGGCTGCGTTACCCGCAGGCCGCTAAAGAGCGTGGCGACGACGGCGAGCGTACCTGCCAACAGTAGGGACACGTGCGTGCCGCCATTGCCAAAGAGATTAAACATCAGCGCAACCAGCGCCGCGCCGGTGCTCTGCCCAAGAAGGCGCGCCGTGCCGAGCATGCCGCTGGCACCGCCGCTGCGGTTACGCGGAGCGGAGGCAATAATTGTGTGGTTGTTGGGCGACTGGAACAGCCCAAAACCGGCGCCGCACAGCAACATGCGCCAGATAATATCCAGGTCGCTCGGTGAGGTGGGCAGCATCGCCATAGCAAACAGTCCGCAGGCCATAATCCCCATGCCCAGCGCGCCGAGTAGACCGGCGTGAACCCGTTCAATCAAATAGCCAGCCAGCGGCGCCATCACCATGGTTGCCAGCGGCCATGGCGTCAGCAATAGGCCGGTCTCAACTTCGCTACGGCCAACCATCGTTTGCAAGAAGAAGGGCAGTGACACCATGGCCAGCATTTGCGCGCAGAACGAGCAGATAGAGGTGCAAATGGACAACGAAAACAGCGGGATACGCAGTAGATCAATCGGCAGCAGCGGCACCGGCAAACGAAGCTGCCGGCGGACGAAGAAGAAACCAATGACCAGTAGCGCGGCGACTTCAGCCAGCACCAGCTCAATAGACTGTCCTTGGGCAAAACTGCTCAGTGCCGTGATAAGCAGGCCGAAGGTCAGGGCATTCATCACTGCGCTTGGCAGATCGAAGCGCGTCGACTGGCTGCGCGTGCCATTTGACGGCAGGAAACGTACGGCCAGCAGCCAGGCGATAACGCCCAGCGGCACGTTGATAAAAAAGAGCCATTGCCAGGTGGCCAGCGAAAGAATGGCCGCCGCGATAGTCGGGCCGGCCGCTGAGGAGACGGCTACCACAAAGGAGTTGATGCCCATACCGCGTCCGAGCTGGCGTTGCGGGTAAATGAGGCGGATCAGCGCCGTATTCACGCTCATCAATGCCGCTCCGCCGAAGCCTTGCAGAATACGCGCCAGGGTCAGCATCTCCAGCGAGTTTGAGAAGGCGCAGAACAGCGAAGCGAGAGTGAAGACCACCAGACCTGCTTTATAGATACGGTGATAGCCAATCATGTCGCCGAGGAAAGAGAGAGACAGCAGGGAGATGACAATCGCAATCTGGTAAGCATTAACGATCCAAATAGATGCCGCCGGTGATGCGTGCAAATCGCTGGCGATGGTCGGCAGCGCAACGTTGGCGATCGCGCCGTCGAGAACGGCCATGGTAATGCCGATCACAATCGTCAAAATGGCCCCGTACCGCTGTGGCAGTGGCAGGCCATCAATCATGTTTCTAGTCATGTGGGAAGTTGTTTTTGAGGAAATTATTAACCAGAGAATGATTCTAGCATTGATTAATCAATTGAATGTCTAAGATTTGTAACCAGGTCACAGAAGTTTCATTGCTACGGAGGCTTTGCGAAATTATAATAAAAACCGGTTCTAATATTTATAAAACAGTTGCGATGAGGTGATAAATGTCAGCAGCAGATTTGGACAAGCAGCCAGATTCTGTCTCTTCGGTACTAAAGGTATTTGGTATCCTGCAGGCGCTTGGCGAAGAACGCGAAATTGGCATTACTGAACTTTCGCAGCGCGTCATGATGTCGAAAAGCACCGTTTATCGCTTTTTGCAAACCATGAAGTCTTTGGGTTATGTTGCCCAGGAAGGGGAATCTGAAAAGTATTCGCTGACCCTGAAGCTTTTTGAACTGGGTGCGCGGGCGTTGCAAAACGTTGACCTGATCCGCAGCGCGGACATCCAGATGCGTGAGCTCTCTCGTCTGACGAAAGAGACCATTCACCTGGGTGCACTGGATGAAGACAGCATTGTTTACATCCATAAAATTGACTCCATGTATAACCTGCGTATGTATTCCCGCGTAGGGCGTCGTAACCCGCTGTACAGTACGGCTATTGGTAAGGTTCTGCTGGCCTGGCGTGATACCGCCGAAGTTCGCCAGATCCTTGAAGGCGTTGAGTATAAGTGCAGTACCGAGCGCACGATTGCCAACACCGATGAGCTGATCACCGTTCTGGAACAGGTGCGCAAGCAGGGCTACGGCGAAGATAACGAAGAGCAGGAAGAAGGGCTGCGCTGTATCGGCGTGCCGGTGTTTGACCGTTTCGGCGTGGTGATCGCCGGTTTGAGTATCTCTTTCCCCACGCTGCGTTTCTCTGAAGAGCGCTTGCATGAGTATGTGGAGATGCTGCATACCGCAGCGCGTAAAATTTCGGAACAGATGGGCTATAACGACTACCCGTTCTGATCGCGAAATAAAAAAGCCCGGTACTACACCGGGCTTTTTTTTGTCTGCCGTTAACCTTCGTCGACGACGCTGGCCGTTTTACGCAGCAGCGGGCAACTGGGTCGCCCGACCACGCCGTTATCGCCGTGGAGGTAAAATGCGGTGCTAAATCCCTGAGCTGTCAGATACTTACATTGTAGCCCAAGACCTCCTGCGGTCTTCTGGCTACCCGCCAGTACACCATAGCCGCTCAGCAGCACACCTATCGCAATGATGACCAGGCAAACGATGATCCTGATTAACAGGCGCATAATAAATCCTCTTCTATTATTTCTCTCATGAATACTACCGTAACGTGATTACGGATTGACACAAGTCTATGATTCCTAAAAGCACAAGATGCCGTTACAGTTAGCCGCGGTTTAAGGTTAGCATGCTAACCTGGTTGTATCTGAATAAGAATTCATGCGGAGAGTGGAGTGAAAAAGTTTCGGTGGGTATTACTGATAATCGTGATTGCTGCCTGCCTGCTGCTCTGGACACAAATGATCAACGTGATGTGCGATCAGGATGTTCAGTTTTTCAGCGGGGTTTGCAGTATTAACCGGTTTATACCCTGGTAAAACATTTTTGCCGGCAGCATTTCCTTCCGTGATGTGAGTGGTAGAATAGATCGTTCCTTTTGAGGTGGTAAAATGAGTGATCTTGTAAGTTCTGGGGCATTAAATCTGGCATCTCTGGCGTTATCCTTCCTGCTGCTGTTAGTCGGTCTGGTTCTGTGGTTCTTTGTGAACCGCGCCAGTTCTCGCGCTAACGAGCAAATCGAACTCCTTGAATCGCTGCTCGATCAGCAAAAGCGTCAAAATGCGCTGCTGCGTCGTTTATGCGAAGCCAATGAGCCAGAGAAAAAGGAAGAAGAGGCGCCGCAGGCAGAAAACGGAAAAGAAGACGACAAAGACGATTTCATTCGCCTGGTTGCCGAACGATAATAACTTTATGTGATGACTCCGTGCAGCCTGCGTCAGGCTGCCGGACTGAATGCTGATGCACTGTCCTGGTGCATATCCGTGTCTTCTCTGCCAGTCTCTTATCATTGCGTGCGTTGGTTGCGGTGTTGCGCAAACATCAGTCAGCGTTAGCGTCGTTCTTCCATCCCGGTAGATTACATAACAGTATGTTATTGTTATTCATGAATCATTGATGGGTATTATTTCTAGTCGAAATATTATCGCTCGTAATAATGTTGTAGCGGTGCTTAATATTCATGCGAATTCGCTTTGCATAATCCACACCATAATAGCGAAACGTTTTTATTGCGTTGTTATGAGGCAATGTCACAAAACGATCATTATTTTGGTGCAAAATAACGCGAGCTATTTACCGAATCTCTTCGAAGCGCATCATGTGGTACGAATGGACTTATAACCGGCCATCAAAATGACAGCTGAAAAAGTTATAGTGAAATTAATCTAAAGATATAAATTTTTTGCTCATAGTAACGACATTCTGGACGCGGAAAAAAAGTTGGTCTATGTTAAAAATGTCTTACGTTACCGTAAGCTAGGTCACGTTTGCGGCATGCTGCTAGCCGCCCGGCAGCGTTTGCTCTTAGGCGTAAAAGCGCCCATGAGCAAATGATTTGTTGGGATTTGTGCGGCCGATCGAGTCACGTTTAAAAATGGCTTGCCATTATTTACGTTGTATGTGATAACACGTTTTGGGTTAAACGAGGTACAGTTCTGTTTATGTGTGGCATTTTCAGTAAAGAAGTCCTGAGTAAACACGTTGACGTTGAATACCGCTTCTCTGCCGAACCTTATATTAGTGCCTCATGCAGTCATGTCTCAGTTTTATCTATGAAAACGCCTGCGGGCGCAGAAAACACTCTAAGGAATTTTGCAAATGGCAAAGATTAAAGGTCAAGTTAAGTGGTTCAACGAGTCTAAAGGTTTTGGCTTCATTACTCCGGCTGACGGCAGCAAAGATGTATTCGTACATTTCTCTGCAATCCAGGGTAACGGCTTCAAAACTCTGGCTGAAGGTCAGAACGTTGAGTTCGAAATTCAGGACGGCCAGAAAGGCCCAGCGGCTGTTAACGTAACCGCTATCTGATTCGACACCCACTGATCTTGCGGCGCGCAAGCGCAACATTATCAGACATAAAGCCTCGCGTTTGCGGGGCTTTATCATTTCAGCACCATCTGCTTTAAACCCTCACGTCGCCTTCCGTCCGTGCCAGAATAGCGGTACACTTTCGCCCTTTGTTATCCAGCCGGAGTTGTTATGTCCTACAGTTGTCCGCTCTGCCACGCGCCGCTTACGCGCAGCGGCAATAGTTACCTTTGCCCACAGCGTCATCAGTTTGATCGGGCGAAAGAGGGCTACGTTAACCTCCTGCCGGTGCAGCACAAACGTTCTCGCGATCCGGGCGATAGCGCCGAGATGATGCAGGCGCGCCGCGCCTTTCTCGATGCCGGACACTATCAGCCGCTGCGAGATGCCGTGAGCGAAAAGCTGCGAGCCATTAACCCGCAACAGTTGCTGGATATTGGCTGTGGGGAAGGTTATTACACCCACGCGTTTGCCGCGCTGGCGCAGGAAACGTGGGGGCTGGACGTGTCAAAAACGGCGGTCCGATTTGGCGCTAAGCGCTATCCGCAGGTGAATTTTTGCGTCGCATCCAGCCAGCGTCTGCCTTTTGCTGACAGCAGTATGGATGTGGTGATTCGTATTTATGCTCCCTGCAATCCCTCCGAGCTTAAACGAGTGGTGAAACCTGGCGGGTGGGTCATCACAGTGACGCCGGGGCCACGTCATCTCGTGGAGCTAAAAGGGCTTATCTACAACGAAGTGCAGTTGCATGCGCCACACTCAGAAGTGATTGAGGGATTTACGCTCGAGAGCCACGACGCGCTGGCGTACCCGATGCAGTTGACCGGCAATGAAGCGGTGACGCTATTGCAGATGACGCCGTTTGCGTGGCGAGCGAAGCCGGAAGTGTGGGAAACGTTGCAGCAGCAGACGCAGTTTGGTTGCCAGACGGATTTTGCCATTCACGCCTGGCGTCGCGAGGAAGACTAGCCCATATAGTGCGCGTAGAGGATCTGCGCGCCGATGGCGATAAGCACCACCCCGCCCAGAATTTCGGCCCGTTTGCCAAGCAGCGGGCCAATAAAGCGGCCAACCATCATACCCAGCGTCGACATCATAAATGTGGCGCAGCCGATGGCAAACGCGGTGGTCAGAATATTGACCTTCAGGAATGCCAGCCCAACGCCGACAGCCATCGCATCAAGGCTGGTGGCAATTGCCGTCGTGACCAGCAGCCAGAAGCCGTGACGACGTGGCGCTTCTTTTTCTTCGGCGTCGTCGTCATTACCGCGAATACCCTCGATAATCATACGCCCGCCGAGGAACACCAGCAGAACAAACGCCACCCAGTGACTCCATTCCATCACAAACTGGCTGGCCAGCATGCCCAGCCCCCAGCCAATCAGTGGGGTGAGCATTTCGATGACGCCAAAGATCAGACCGGTACGCAACGCTTCAGAGAATTTGGGTTTATGCAGGGTGGCGCCTTTACCAATCGATGCAGCGAATGCATCCATCGACATACCTAAGGCAAGGAGGATAGTGGCGGTTAAATTCATGAGCGTGTCCAGACCGGGAAGTTTCCATACGACACATTCCTGCCCCCAGTAATCAGCAGTAATGCGTCTATGGTCTCGCTTGACTACTGATGTAATCCGTACGCACCACGTTTTGCAACGAGTATGTTGACACGTACATTTCCAGCTAGTGGAAATCAGCTACTCCCCAACGACGGGCGCAACCTTAACATATTTTTAGAATATAAAACAACTCTTGCTATTGTATATTTCGCCTTTTGATGATAACGATTTTCATTTAGATTTATTGCGTAATCAAGAGGTTAATAAATAGGGCAGGGTTTGTGGGAATAAACATAGCCAACGCTATAACTCTGCTGTGTGAAAATAATGCAGTTATAGCGATGGCTATATTTTAACTTATTGATTATTGATGAGAAGGTTGTAGATCTTTTCGAGGTCATCAATATTTTTGACCCGGACAAGAAGACGGCGCTGTTCTAATTGCATCACCAGCACACCATCCTCGGATAAATTCATTTTTTGGATTCGGCTGTATTTAATCCACGCATTGGCGAAGAAAAAGCCTTCCGTTTTGAAAATAATCTTCGGGCTACGGATCCAGAAGAGATAAAAGCCCATCAATGCCAGCGTGCATAATAACCACGTGGTGATTATTTCCCCGTGATGAGTGACGTTGTTATAAACCAGAATGACAATCAGCACGACGAAGATAACGCTGTCCACGCGTCCAGGGCGCAGCAGGGGAACCGAGAGCAGGGTAACGCCATGACGGCGGGGCATAATGAACTGGTCGTAAATGGCGAATGCCAGTAGCGCGAGGATGAAAAGAACCAGTATCAGATCCGTTATTGTCATTAAGCCTCCAGATAAAAAAAACCGGGGGCAGAGGCCCCCGGCATACAGCAGATATTACAGACCCAGCAGGCCGATTGCGTAGCCCACGATACCGATGACGAAGAAGCCAACGATAATCCACAGGGCGTTCACTTTCTTACGCAGCAGCCACATACAAGCGAAGGTCAACAGCAGCGGTACCAGGCCCGGCATCAGCTGGTCGAGGATAGTCTGCACGGTGGTGACGCGAGTCTGGCCATCCTGACCGGTGATGGTTGATACCACCAGCGGGATGTTCACGTGCGTCCACTTGTTAACCAATGCCCCCATGACAAACAGGCCGAGGATTGACGCCCCCTCAGTCAGTTTCTGCAGGAAGCCGCCGCCCATATCTTTAACGATATCGATACCTTTACGGTAACCGTAGGCGACGCCGTAGTAACGGGTCAGCAGACGGACTGCGTTAAACAGAATAAAGAACAGCAAAGGACCCAGCAGGCTGCCGCTCATCGCGATACCTGCACCCAGTGCAGCAAATACCGGGCGAACGGTACCCCAGAAGATCGGGTCACCCACGCCTGCCAGCGGACCCATCAGACCAACTTTGATACCGTTGATGGCACCATCGTCAATCTCTGCGCCGTTTGCACGCTGTTCTTCCATCGCCAGCGTAACGCCCAGTACTGGAGCGGCTACGTACGGATGGGTGTTGAAGAATTCCAGGTGACGCTTAATAGCCTGTTTACGCGCATCGTTGTTCTCTGGGTACAGGCGTTTGATCGCCGGAACCATGGAGAAGCAGAAGCCCAGCGCCTGCATACGTTCGAAGTTCCATGAACCCTGAAACAGGTTAGAACGAATGAACACGCCACGAATGTCACTCGGAGTGAGTTTTTTCTCGGTGGTAGTTTTAGTCATATCAACCATTTCGCTCACCTGTTAGTCCAGTTCGTTGTCGAGATCGTTATTACCAGCTGCCTGAGCTGGGGCACCGGCTACGCGGTTGTATTTCGGGCTCAGCTGGATGTAGAGGATTGCCATTACTGCGCCAATCACACCCAGAGCAACCAGGTTGAAGTTAGTAAATGCCGCGGTGACGAAACCGAGGTAGAAGAACGGCATCAGGTAGCCTGCGCGCATCATGTTGATAACCATCGCATAACCGACTACGACGATCATACCACCGGCGATGTTCAGACCGCTGGTTACCACTTCCGGAATCGCGTTCAGCATGCCCTGAACTTCGCTGGTGCCGACAGAAACAGCGACGATAACCGCCGGAATAGCGATACGCATTGCCTGCAGGAACAGGGAAGAGACGTGCAGCCAGGAGAGCGCCGTCAGGTTACCGTTTTCCGCCGCTTTATCCGCCGCGTGCTGGAATGCCACGGTGATAGTACGAACGATGATGGTCAGAACCTGGCCTGCAGCGGCCAGAGGAATCGCCAGCGCGATACCCGCACCAATGCTTTGGTGACCGGCGATAACCAGAACGGTAGAGATAATTGAGGCCAGGGCCGCATCCGGTGCAACTGCCGCACCGATGTTCATCCAACCCAGTGCGATCATTTCAAGGGTACCACCGATGATAATACCGGTTTTCATGTCCCCGAGAACGGCACCGATCAGCGTACAGGCCACCAGCGGACGGTGGAACTGAAATTCATCAAGTACCGACTCCATACCCGCGATACATGCGACGATGAACACCAGCACAATCTGAAGAGTGGTAATCTCCATTGTACTTCTCCTATTGCTTATACAGACTTAAGTGTGAAAGCTAAAAAACGGGCCAGAACGGTTATTTTTCCGCTTTGGCAATCAGATCCATCATTTTCAGTTTCTGATCGGTGGAGACCTTACGGGCTTCCAGCTCGATACCGCGCGCGTTCAGTTTCTTAAACGCTTCGATATCTTTCTCATCAACGGAAATGGCGTTATTCACCTGAGTTTTACCTTGACGGAAAGCCATCCCGCCGATGTTGACGCTGGTGATTTTCACACCGCCTTCCACAACACGTTCCACTTCTGTCGGGTTAGTGAACAGCAGCATAACGCGTTCGCCCGCATATTTCGGGTTGTTGTAGACGCGGATCATTTTAGCGACATCGACAACGTGTGCCGTTACGCCTGGAGGAGCAACCTGAGTCAGCAGCGTTTTACGCACGGTATCAGCAGCGACTTCATCGCTGACGACAATAATGCGGGTCACGTTCGTCTCTTTGGTCCAACGGGTCGCAACCTGGCCGTGAATCAGACGGTCATCGATACGCGCCAGACCGATCACCATGTAATCGTTCGGGCCCATTGGTTTCGCTGGTGCAGCGGCTTTCGGCGCAACAGGTGCTGCGACCGGAGCGGCTTTTTCAACCGGTTTTGCTTTCAGCGCTTTTACGCCTTCGCTACCGGTTTCAACGGCCAGAGCGACCAGTTCGTCGAAGCTCGGGTTGTCATCACGGGCCATGAAGGTTTCGACCAGCATCGGGACGTTGACGCCAGCAATCACTTCATAGTTTTCTTTATCGACAACAATACGGCTTGCCGCATTGAACGGGCTACCGCCCCAGGTGTCGACCAGGAACAACACGCCTTTGCTGGTATCAAGCTTGGCCAACTGCGCGTTGTATTTTTCGATTAACGTTTCTGCATTCTCGCCAGGCACGAAATCGATCCAGCCAACATTCTCCTGCTCACCCAACAGCATCTCTGCTGTTTTCAGCAGTTGTTCTGCTGCCCAACCATGTGTGCCTATAACAATAGCAATCGTCACTTGCTACCTCCTTTTATTATCGTGTGCATCAGTAGGTCTGATACATTTTGAGCCGATGTCGTTACCGAATCGATTCAGACAAGGGTTAGAGAGATAAACCAATAATTACCGAGAATTATTTTAGACAGTGAAAGAATAATTAATGTGATGAAGATCCGTAATTTAGTTAAAGGTCGGCAATTATTTCAGGCTGCAAAAAATTACCTTACATTTTGCAAAGACTCGTAAATCTCTGCCAAAAAGTCATTTATTTTTGCTATGTTGTATATCCGTTTAATCACACAGGAGTATAGGGCATCAGCCCGTAGTATGGATCGTCACCGACGCCTTTTCGCAATCAACCGCTCTTGCGGCACACTTCCTGGCCTTGCGCGCCACGCTTTTCTATCATCCGGTATCGTCTCGCTTAAACATGACATAGCGATGACTCGTCACGTCTCTTGTTGGAGTGGTTTATGGAACTGTTAATGGACCCGTCAATTTGGGCCGGATTGTTGACGCTTGTCGTTCTGGAAATCGTTCTCGGTATTGATAACCTGGTCTTTATCGCGATCCTTGCCGATAAACTACCGCCTAAACAACGAGATAAAGCCCGTCTTATCGGTCTGTCGCTGGCGCTGATCATGCGTCTGGGACTGCTTTCCGTCATTTCGTGGATGGTGACGCTGACCGCGCCGCTGTTCAGCGTATGGGGGCAGACCTTCTCCGGACGAGACCTGATCATGCTGGTGGGTGGTCTGTTCCTGCTGTTTAAAGCGACCACGGAACTGCACGAGCGTCTGGAAAACCGTCAGCACGATTCGGGCCACGGCAAAGGCTATTCCAGTTTCTGGGTCGTGGTTTTGCAGATTGTGGTGCTTGACGCGGTCTTCTCGCTGGATGCGGTGATTACGGCGGTCGGGATGGTGAACCATCTGCCGGTCATGATGGCCGCCGTGGTGATTGCTATGGGCGTGATGTTACTGGCGTCGAAACCGCTGACGAACTTCGTCAACCAGCATCCGACAGTGGTGGTGCTCTGTCTGAGCTTCCTGCTGATGATTGGCCTGAGCCTGGTCGCGGAAGGTTTTGGTTTCCATATTCCGAAAGGCTACCTGTACGCGGCGATTGGTTTCTCGATCATCATTGAACTGTTTAACCAGATTGCGCGTCGTAACTTTATCCGTCATCAATCGACGCTGCCGCTGCGTGCGCGTACTGCCGACGCCATTCTGCGCCTGATGGGTAACCGCAAGCCGGTGAGCGCGGCCCAGGAAGAAGGACACCAGCCGAACGTGCCGGTGCCGGAAGGGGCGTTTGTCGAAGAAGAACGCTATATGATTAACGGCGTGCTGACTCTGGCTTCGCGCTCGCTGCGCAGCATCATGACGCCGCGCGGTGAAATCAGCTGGGTTGACGCCGATCTGGGCGTGGACGAAATTCGCGAACAGCTGCTGTCATCGCCGCATAGCCTCTTCCCGGTATGCCGCGGTGAGCTGGATGAAATTGTCGGTATTGTTCGTGCTAAAGAGCTGCTGGTGGCGCTGGAAGCGGGTGAAGACGTGCTGGCGATTGCCGCGGCGACGCCGGCGATTATCGTGCCGGATACCCTCGACCCGATTAACCTGCTGGGCGTACTGCGCAGGGCGCGAGGGAGTTTCGTTATCGTGACTAACGAGTTTGGCGTGGTTCAGGGGTTGGTGACGCCGCTGGACGTGCTGGAAGCCATTGCCGGTGAGTTCCCGGATGCGGATGAAACGCCGGAAATTGTGGCCGATGGTGAAGGTTGGTTAGTGAAAGGCACCACGGACCTGCACGCGTTACAGCAGACGCTGGACCTCGATAATTTGGTCGATGAAGATAACGACTACGCGACCGTCGCGGGTCTGGTGATTGCGGTAAACGGTCAGATTCCGGCGGTGGGCGAGACGGTTGAACTGCCGTCGCTGCAAATCACCGTGACCGAAGCGAACAGCTATCGCGTCGATCAGGTGCGCGTCGTGAAGCTGGTTTCCGCACACGACGAAGAAGAGTAATACCCGGTAGCCCGGCGTCAATGTTGACGCCGGGCTAGTTTTTTCGGCTTTCCTGCTCAGCCAGCCACTGCGGAAAATCCGCCAGCGGCATCGGCGGCGAAAACAGATATCCCTGCAATAAGTGGACGCCGTGACGCTGCAAATACTGCGCCTGCTCGCGTGTCTCCACGCCCTCCGCAATCAGTTCGATATTCAGCCGTTGCCCCAGCGCGATAATAATGTCCGTGACCGTTGAGTTCACCGCATCGGTGCCGATGGCGCTGGTGAACGATTTATCAATCTTCAGTACATCGGGATGCAGCATCTCAAGCCAGGACAGGGAACTGTTTCCGGTGCCAAAGTCATCGATCGCCAGCTTGATCTGGTGATTCCCCAGGTCACTGCGCACTTCGTAGTTCACGTCATGCAGGGCATCGCGCTCGGTCAGTTCGACCGTTAGCTGCTGAATGGGGTGACAGCTAAACCAGTGTTGATGTAAGTCCTTCAGCAAGCGGCCGTTCTTGAAGTGCGGCGCGGCAACGTTAATGCCAATCTGGAAGTCACTGTCTTTGGGGAAAAGATGCAGTTTTTGCGCCGTTTCGCTAATCACATAGCGAGTGAGCGGAATAATCAGGTTTTGCGTTTCGGCAATGGGAATAAATACGTCCGGCTCTACCCAGCCGACCCTGGGATTGTGCCACCTCAGCAGGATCTCGACGCCGACACAACGCTGCATCCGGGCATCCATCTGCGGCTGGCAGTACAGGCTAAATTCCTTGCCCGCGATCCCCATATTAATTTCCCGCGAGAAGCTGAGCCGCCCGGCGGTGGCCAGCCAGGCAATCCAGGTAAACAGCACGCTCATGATGATAGCTAGCGGCAGCTCGGAGACCAGATTACGCAACGCCAACTGGTCGGCGCCGGGGCTGTGGGCGGTGACGCTAAAAGGAAAGGCCGTGGAGGCTCGGGTATAGACGTTGTCACCGTCGTTGACCAGCGCATCGGTAATGCCGGCCTCATGCTGAAAATGATGTTCGCCCACGTTTAGACTGACGTGGCTAATCAGCGGAGGGGACGGTTCAAGGATAATATTGCTGATGAGATCAATGTTGATAGACACCAGTACGCCATCCTGGCCGTCGATAGAGGCCGGATACCATTGAATCAGTATCGGCGTTCCCTTCAGCAGGGAATGGTCGGTGGTTAGCTCAAGCAGCGGCTGGCTGGTCGGCAACTGCGGTTGCAGGGAATGGACGGCAACATCGCGCGCGCCCAGCGCGCTGGAACAGTACAGCTGACCCGATTTTATGAGTGCGATTGAGCGTACCGTTTGCAGGGTAACCGCCAACTTGCGCAACGGAAGGTGGATGGCCATACAGGGTTGGCCAACCAGCGCCAGCATCGCCTGTCGCTGGGTTTCCACCGGCTGTAATATTTTATTCAGGCGTTCGACGGAATGGAACGTCAGCGCATCGATCTGTTGCTGATTTACGCTACGCTGCGAAATAAATCGCGTCCCCAGGGTAAGCGCAAAGGCACCCACCGCGATAATCACACAAACAGCGATTCGCTTACGGAGATACTTCCTGATAATCCATTGTGCTGTTTGCATGTCCGATGCTCAGTGCGAATAGAGTGATATTGAAAATACCAGTGCTGCAAAGGCAAGTGTAGTGGCAAGCGAACATTGTGAGGGAAAAGAAGGGAATAATTCACCCACCCGTATTAGGGGTGGGTGAAAAGTGTGATTAGTCACACTGTACTTTAATCGCCAGGCCGCCGCGGGAGGTTTCGCGGTATTTGGCGTTCATATCTTTACCGGTTTCGTACATCGTCTCGATAACCTTATCGAGCGACACGCGCGGTTCACTGGTACGGCGCATGGCCATGCGTGCGGCGTTGATCGCTTTCACCGAGGCGATAGCGTTACGCTCGATACACGGTACCTGCACCTGGCCGGCAACCGGGTCACAGGTCAGACCCAGATTGTGCTCCATACCAATTTCCGCCGCCACGCAAACCTGCTCCGGGCTGGCGCCCAGCAACTCGGCAAGACCCGCCGCCGCCATCGAGCAGGCGACACCTACTTCACCCTGACAGCCGACTTCCGCACCGGAAATCGAGGCGTTCATTTTATACAGCGCGCCAATCGCCCCGGAAGCCAGGAAGTAGCGGATGTAGATATCCGGGGTAACCGGCTCGATAAAGTGATCGTAATAGGCCAGAACCGCCGGGACGATCCCGCAGGCGCCATTGGTCGGCGCGGTCACCACGCGGCCCCCGGCGGCGTTTTCTTCGTTGACCGCCAGCGCGAACATGTTCACCCAGTCCACAACGTTCATCGGATCGTGGGAGAGTTTGTCGCTGGACACCAGCATACGGCGCAGGGCGGACGCACGACGCGGAACGCGCAGTGGCCCAGGCAGAATGCCTTCGGTATTCATGCCGCGGTCGATACAGGCGCGCATGGTCTGCCAGACGTTGGCAAAGTAGTCTTCAATTTCTTGTTTGCTGTGCAGCGCCAGTTCGTTCTGCATCACCATGCCGGACAGCGACAGGCCGGTTTCTTTGCAGTAGCCGAGCATTTCTGTGGCGGAGGCAAACGGATAGGGGACGGTTACCGCGTTGCTGGCTTCTTTGCCGAAGTGTTCTTCATCGACGATAAAGCCGCCGCCGATAGAGTAATAGGTTTTGCTGTATACCAGCGTATCGCCGGCCCAGGCGTGGATCTGCATGGCGTTCTCATGCAACGACAGGTTCTCGCTGCGAAAACGCATGCCGTCGTCCGCCGGGAAATCGACCTCTACGCGGCCATTGGCCAGCAGCAGACGCCCACGGGTTTCTACATCGCGGATAAACGCGGGTATCGCATCGATATCCACGGTATCTGGCTGGTTGCCCGCCAGACCCATAATAATCGCGATATCGGTATGGTGGCCCTTACCGGTGAGGGAAAGGGAACCGTAGACGTCGACGGCTACGCGCGTCACGTCATCAATCAGTCCCTTTTCGACCAGGTCATCGACGAACTGTTTGCCAGCCTTCATCGGCCCTACAGTATGGGAAGATGAGGGGCCAATCCCCACCTTGAACATGTCGAATATACTAATCACTTTAACACTCCTGACAGGGTTGCCGCGCCGTTGCGGCAACGATGTAATTACTGCGCATAGTGTATGAGGGAACCCGGCGTTCAGCTTAACTATTCACATGAATTTAACTAATGAATAGCCGTGATTTTACTAATACTGAAAACCGGTGGATATGATCAGTATAGTCAGGGCTTGAGGCCCACTTGTAGCGCCAGCTCACGAATGATGCCAGCGGTCATGCCCCAGACAAAATAGTGCTGATACCAGGAGAGCCAGACGCGATGCGAATTACCGCGGCGGTGGATGTCGAGAGGATGATAGCGCCCCAGACGCAGCGCTTCGGCCAGCGGCATCTCAAACACCGACGCCACTTCATCTTCGCTGGCGTGATAATGCAGATTCGGCGGAATAACGCCGACGACAGGCGTGACCTGAAAACCGGTGACGCTATCGACCGGCGGCAGTACGCCGATGATATCTACGCATTCTGGTGGGATCGCCACTTCTTCCTGCGCTTCACGCAGGGCGGCGGCAATCAGCGAGGCGTCGCTGCTGTCCACCGCGCCGCCGGGAAAGGCCACCTGTCCTGGGTGTTTGCGCAAACGTGCGGAGCGCTGCGTGAGCAACAGTCCGGGTTCCGGGCGACGGACGATGGGGATCAGAACCGCCGCCTGGCGGGCGTTGAGCGCCGAGCGGGTTGGCTGTGGGCGAAGTAGCTGAAAGCGGGAGAGAAAATCGTCCAGATCCAACGAACGGTCTGCCATGCTCAGGACTCCAGTTGATGTAAGATACGATTAACTTTATCAAATGTTTCCTGATATTCCGCATCTTCATTGCTATCGGCCACCAGCCCCCCGCCCGCCGAGCAGTACAGCGTGCCGTTGGTCGCCGTAACGGTGCGAATGGTGATACTGGTATCCATATTGCCACAGGCGCTGAGGTAGCCGATGCTGCCGCACCAGGCGTTGCGTCGATGCGGTTCCAGTTCGTCGATAATCTCCATGGCGCGTACTTTCGGCGCGCCGGTGATAGAGCCGCCAGGAAAAGCGGCGCGCAGCAGATCGCTGGCGTGCAGCGAGTCGGGTAGTTCCGCGGTAATGGTGCTCACCAGGTGATGCACAGCCGGGAATGGCTCCACCACGAACAGTTCCGGCACCCGCACGCTGCCGGGCGTCGCCACACGGCCAATGTCGTTGCGCATCAGATCGACAATCATCAGGTTTTCTGCACGATCTTTCGGCGAATTGGCCAGTTTCGACGCCTGAGCAGCATCTGCCTGCGGATCGTCCAGGCGAGGCAGCGTGCCTTTGATTGGCCGAGTCTGGATCTGTCGCTGATGAAGCTGAATAAAACGCTCTGGAGACAGGCTCAAAATCGCGGCGTCGGCAAGGCGCAGAAAGGCGCTGAACGGTGCGCGGTTGGCGCGGTTCAGCCGGACAAACGCCGACCATTCATCGCCCTGATAGGTGGCCTGAAAGCGCTGGGCCAGATTCACCTGATAGCAGTCGCCGCTACGCAGATATGCCTGCACCTGACGGAATTTCTCGCCGTACTGCTGGCGGCTCATATTGGACTGCCACGCCGAGGTGAGAGCGAAGGGGGCCGACGGCGGCGCAACCTGCTGCTGCAGCCACGCCAGACGAGCTTCCACATCGTCATAGCTCAGTAAGGTGACGACCTGACGCTGATGGTCGACAATCAGCGCCCAGTCATAGATCCCGACCGCCATGTCCGGCAGGGCGATATCGTGCTGCGCCCGCGTCGGCAGCTTCTCAAAACGTCGCCCCAAATCGTAGCCAAACAGCCCCACGGCGCCGCCGGTAAACGGTAAGTCAGCCAGCGGCTGGCGGGAGAATTCGCTGTCATCGAGCGCGTGTTGTAGCAGAGCCAACGGGTCGTCCGTCGATGACATGGCACCGCTCTGACCACTTACCGTGGTGGTATCACCGCAGGTGAGCAGCGTGGTACGAGGTTCGGCGACCACGATATCGTAGCGGCTGTGCGGGTGCTCGGCATAGCCGGAGTGCAGCATCATTGCCCACGGTGAGGCGCTGAGCGGGGCGAAGTAGAATTCGGCCGCGTCCTGTCGCCAGGGAAGCGTCATGATTGAAGGGTGTAACATCGTTATTCAGTCCAGCCAGGTCTGCGCTGCCTATGGCTAATAATCGGGCAGCATGAAATAATAAGCGCACACAATGTAGCAGGAGTAAATGATGTTTGCAGGATTACCTTCACTGAGCCATGAGCAGCAGCAGAAAGCCGTCGAGCGTATTCAGGAACTGATGGCACAGGGAATGGCGAGCGGCCAGGCGATTGCGCTGGTGGCTGACGAGCTGCGCGCGACGCATACCGGCGAACGTATCGTCGCCCGTTTTGAGGATGAAGACGAGTAAACGATGACCGTTCGTTTTACTCCGTTGCTGCTGGCGATAGCGCCGCTGGCAGCGGTCGCGCAGGATGCGTGCCAACTCACCGACCCCAAACTCACGCTGCAAAGCTACACGGTTGATGCTCAACACGAACGTATCATGATGTACTGGCGTAAGCCTGACGGCAAAGCCTATGACTCATTGCGTGGGC
Organism: Kluyvera sp.; assembly: GCF_965301105.1. NCBI lineage: Bacteria > Pseudomonadati > Pseudomonadota > Gammaproteobacteria > Enterobacterales > Enterobacteriaceae > Kluyvera > Kluyvera sp. The sequence goes on along the minus strand of NZ_CBDKZX010000018.1, from coordinate 4,156 downwards.
TGCTGGGTGAGATTAATCGTGATGGCCGTGTGCGGATGGCGATGAACGGCGGGATCTACGATAAAGCCTATGCGCCACTGGGGCTGTATATCGAAAATGGGCAGAAAAAGGTGGCGCTGAATCGCGCCTCCGGCGGCGGTAATTTTTTTATCAAGCCTGGCGGTGTGTTCTATTTACGCAATCAGCACGCGGGCATTGTCAGCCTTGATAAGCTGAAGTCCACGAAGGGTATGGACTATGCCGTACAATCCGGGCCGATGCTGATCGAAAACGGGGTGATCAACTGGCGGCTGAAGCCCTCCGCCAGCTCGCGCAAGTTGCGCAACGGTGTCGGCCTGACGGCGGAAGGGAAAGTGGTCTTTATGCTCAGCGAGCGGGAGACCAACTTCTATGACTTCGCCTGTTATGCAAAATCGCGCCTTAACGTACGGCAAATGCTCTACCTCGACGGCACCATCTCTAAAATGTACCAGCAGGGCGGTTCGATACCCTGGCAGTACCATCCTTTCGTCAGCATGATAACCGTAGAACAACGGTAAACGCGCCTTCCGTTGCCGGAAGGCAGCGGGTCAGAGAAGAATATCTGGTGGCAACGACGGGTCATCGTAGAGGGTGACGTGGGCGACACGTTCACCGCGCCAGAATGAGAGCTGCGTGCCGATAGCGGTGTGGTGCACGCTGACCTCGGTAAGCGGCGATTTCGTCGCCAGATCCCACAGACAGACAAATCGCGCCTGCGGCAGATGGTTGCGCATCACCAGATAGCTGAGGTCGCTAACCGCCGGGTTATCCGGCGCCAGCCCCTGCCACAGTTCGCCGTCGCCGGCCAGCCATAGCGCCACGGTATCGCCTTCACGGGCAAAATGGCGCGGCTGACAGCCATGCAACGGCGTCATGGTCGACTCCGTCATATGCCGCAGCGGACCACTGAGCGAGAAGGGCATTGGCGTACCGCTTTGATCGAGCGCCTGTGCGGCCAGATGCAGCGTCCAGTCAAGCTGCTGGCGGTGCGGGTTATCGACCATGGAGAGATCGATCAGCACGTCGTCCAGCCACAGCAAGCGACGGCGAAAACGCACTTCGCGCCAGGCCTCTTCGTCCCACTCTACGCGGGTATGGCTGTCAAGCTGCGGCGGGGGTTGCCCCCAATCCACTTCCGTATCCAGCCACAGATAATCATCGCCCATATGCCAACCCAGCACCGCCGCATTGGCGGGAGGCTGATTGGTCTGATTAACCGTCAAGGTGTTATGGGTGGCGCTGTTCTTGTAATAGTCATAATGCATTTTGGCGCCGTAGCCGGTAGTGCCGAGATCCGGCAGTAGCCAACCGTCGCGCTGCCACAACATCAGGCTGAGCCTGTCATAATGGTCATGCTCGCCGCCCCACGGACTGTGTTTGATCAGCACCGCCTGCTGTTGCTGCGGCCGACGCCAGAGCGTCAGACCCGCGCCTGGCGCAAACAGCGACTGCTGAGGGATCAGGTCCGGCGTGGTTTCCGGTAGCGGACTATCACGCCATAGCAGGGTTTCCCTCTCGTCCGGCTGCGCCTCGGTGAAGTGCAAAACGGCCGCGTACTGCGGATCGCGCCAGATAAACCAGGCGAATTCGTAGAGATCCCGGTGGTGCAGTTTCTCCTGGCCCGCGATGCAGTCGTTGAGCCGCGGGAAGGTGCCATCCGGCAGCAGCAGCGAGAGCGGGAAGCTGAGCATTTGCGGGTACCACGGGCCGTCGAGCAGGCTCCAGCGGGTGCCCCGCGCCAGTTTCTCAAAGGCGAAAAAGCCCTGCAGCGCGTAGTAGTGATAGTGTACTGAACCTTCGAACCACAGCCCTTCCGCCAGCAGGCCGTGCTCGAGCTGCCAGCGCAGCCCGTAGGGGGCGTTGACGGCGAACTCCAGCAGATCTTCATCTTCCAGCACAAAACCCAGCACGCCCAACGCAGCGCTGATTTTCACTTCGTGGTTATGAATTTGCGGGCTGCGGTGCGCCTGCAAAAACGTCGCCGCGCAGCGCAGCAGGTTGCGGCTGATATGTTGCCGCTCGTCGTCGGTCAGGCTGTGCTGAATAAAATCGTAACCCAGCGCCATATCCAGAATGCAGTTGGCTTCACACAGAGTCTGGGCGTTCATCTTGCCTGGACCGTTGTGAGGAATCCCGCCGTGTATCTCATAGCCGGGATAGACGTCGGCGTAGCCCATCAGCAGGGTACGCACTTTATCGCGATAAGCCTCCTCTCCGGTGAGCTGCCACAGCAGCCCGAGCTGCTGACAAGCGCTGGCGTTACGGCCATTCATCTCTCGCCACCACGCGCCGTCCCACGGCTCGCCGCTGAAGGCTTCACCGTCGACCGGGCAACAATGGCGGTGCGGTGAGTCCGGCTGCCAGATAAGCCGCACCCCATGATGCGGGCAAAAATAGTACAGATTCCAGGTGGCAATTCCGCTTTGCGGAATACGCACCTCGGCGTCCAGCGCCGGTTGTGCATCCTTGATGAGCCGTTCAATCAGGCCGCTATTGCCGGCTGCACGTCTGGCAATATCGGACCATAGCCCAGAAAATTGTTTCATTATTGGTTATCCCTGACCTCTGTTGGCACATTAAGAGGGGCGATGAGCGTCGTGATGTCATCAGGATATTTTGCCCGCAACCACTGAGCTTTCTCGCGGAACAACGCATCTTCCGGCCAGGCATGTGCGGCGGTTGCCATGTTACGCAGCGCTTTTTTATCGTCCATTTTGTCGAGATCTTTCCACGGCCATGGGGTATCGCTATTGATAAACCCGGCAATGTATTGATAACCCTTGCGCAGGCTGTGATCGTCGAGGGTAAAGTTCCAGATATCGACGCCGGCCTTCTCACCCAAGCGGCCAAGACGGCTGTAGGCATCGAGATTGAAGTTGCTGTAGTGCCACGGGCGTGTGCGCTCCAGCTCGGCCATCTGACGGCCTTCCACGTCAAACTGCCCGGCAATACGCCGCAGCTGAGTCACATAGAGGCGTTTTTTAGCTTCCTCGGTTTTGCCGCTGAACAGGGCGAAAGTGGCGGCCTGCATATCAAAGTAGGTGCCGTGGTTGTTATGCCAGTTTTCTTCTTCGAAGCCATTCTGGCTGGTGGTCATCCAGTGATAAAAATCGCCGAACCACTGCTTCAACTCGCCAGTGTCCTTTTCGCTGAGCGCACCAGAAGATTGCAGAATGGCAATCGCGTCAACCACATCAACCAGCGCCCGGCTATCGATAATCCCGATGCCGCGACCGGTGTTGATTCCGGGTATCGCTTGGGCATGCTGAAGATTAGGCGTCATGCGGGTTTTCGGGTCGAGGAACCAGGTTTTAATCTGCTGCGCCGCTTTTTGCGCGTAGCGTTCGTCCTGCGAGAAGTACCAGGCCAGCGCCAGCGTTGAGACATCGTTACTCATCTTCACCAGACGGTTTTTATCGGTGGCATCACTGTTGGCGTCGGGGTTGGTTTGCCCATCTTTACGGATGTATGGCAGGCCGTCTTTGGTGTCTGGATTCGGCCACCAGTAAGGCGGGAAGCTGTAATAATCGTGCTTGTTGCCGCTGGCGGCGACGAGCGTTTTATCCATCACCGAAAATAGCGGGTGCTTCAGCGCAAGGTCTGCCTTTTTTAACAACGCGCTTTCGGCCTGCATAAAGAGCGGGTCTTTTGCCGCTATCTGCTGACGGCTGAAGGTCAGATCTTTCGCATCCAGCGTATACGGTTCGGCAGCGTACAGCGAAGCGCTGAGTCCGGAACAGAGTAAGGCAATGCCTAATATTCCTCGGCGTGGTATTGAACTCATAGTGATAACCCTTCTGCAAATATGAGAAAAGATAACAAGAGAACTACCCCATTGCGTATTTAACGGCACGCAAAAGGCAGGCTTTTTAATTAACAAAAATAAATGTGTAAATAGGATGGCGTGCAGTGTAAAAGACAAAGTGAATTTTTTTGTGATATTCATCATGCTTATTGCGATGGATAAAAAATGACGCATTTAATGCAATGGCGATCACGATTTTGGCTGGTTTTCTACTTTTTTTGATTTAATCAATAATAAGTGTAAAATTATATCTTATTGATATTAATAAATAAATATTTTTTGTCACTTATTCTGTCACTTCTGTGTGTGATCTGATTCACTTTTTACGTT